>PXDM01000546.1 GCA_003565055.1 Paracoccaceae bacterium | reverse complement strand
GGGGTTTGTGAGCCTCGGGACGTCCGGCGTGCTTTTCGCCGCGACCGATGGCTATGCGCCTGCGCCGGAGACGGCAGTGCATACATTCTGCCACGCGCTTCCCGGCACATGGCATCAGATGGGGGTCATCCTTGCCGCGACTGATGCGCTCAACTGGTTCGCGCGGCTTGCAGGTGTCACGCCTGCCGCGCTGACGGCGGATCTGGGGCCGTTGCAAGCCCCCGGTCGCGCGCTCTTCCTGCCTTATCTGGGCGGCGAGCGCACGCCGCTCAATTCCGCCAGCATTCGCGGGGCCTTTATCGGGCTGGAGCACGCGACCGACCGCGACGCCGCGACCCGCGCGGTGCTTGAAGGCGTGGTCTTCGCGCTGAAGGATTGTCAGGACGCGCTCGCCGCGACCGGCACGCGGCTCCAGACGCTGATCGCCGCAGGCGGGGGCGCGCGCTCGGACTATTGGCTCTCGGCTCTGGCGACCGCGATGGACCTGCCGGTGCTGGTGCCCGTAGCGGGCGATTATGGCGCGGCACTCGGCGCGGCGCGGCTTGGGCTGATGGCCGCGACCGGCACAGGTGCCGAGGCCATGCCGCTGCCGCCCATCGCGCGCGAAATCGCCCTGGAGCCGGGCCTGACCCAAGCTTTCACAGACACACATGCGCGCTTCAAGGCCGCACAAATAGCCATTAAGGATCTGACATGACCGATTTTTTCGCAGGCATCCCCACGCTCACCTATCAGGGGCCTGATAGCGACACTGACTTCGCCTTCCGCCATTACAACCCCGATGAGATCATTCTCGGGCGGCGGATGGAGGATCATCTGCGCTTCGCCATCTGTTACTGGCACAGCTTCGCCTGGCCCGGTGGCGACCCGTTTGGCGGGCAGACCTTTCTACGTCCGTGGTTTGGCGACACGATGGAGCACGCGAAAATGAAAGCCGATGTGGCCTTCGAGATGTTCCGCATCCTGAACGCCCCGTTCTTCTGCTTCCACGACGCCGATATGCGCCCCGAAGGCGCGAATTTCGCGGAAAACACTCGCAATCTCGAAGAAATGACCGAGTATTTCGCCGAGAAAATGGCGGCGGGCGGGCCGAAGCTCTTGTGGGGCACCGCCAATCTCTTCAGTCATCGCCGCTTCATGGCCGGTGCCGCGACCAACCCGGACCCGGAGGTGTTTGCGTTTTCGGCCGCAACGGTCAAGACCTGCATGGACGCGACGCATCGTCTGGGCGGTGAGAATTACGTCCTCTGGGGCGGGCGCGAAGGGTATGAGACGCTGCTGAACACCGATATGAAACAGGAGCTCGACCATATGGGGCGCTTCCTGTCGATGGTGGTCGACTACAAGCACAAGATCGGCTTCAAGGGCACGATCCTGATCGAGCCGAAGCCGCAGGAACCGACCAAGCATCAATACGATTACGATGCGGCCACGGTTTACGGCTTCCTGCAGCGTTTCGGGCTGGAGGGTGAGGTCAAGCTGAACCTCGAACAAGGCCATGCGATCCTTGCGGGCCACAGTTTCGAGCATGAGATCGCAACGGCGGCGGCGCTGGGCGTCTTCGGCTCCATCGACATGAACCGCAATGACTATCAGTCGGGCTGGGACACCGACCAGTTCCCCAACAACACGCCCGAAGTCGCCATGGCCTATTACGAGATCCTGCGCGCGGGCGGCTTCACCACGGGCGGCACGAATTTTGACGCCAAGCTGCGGCGCCAGTCGCTCGATGCGGAAGACCTGATCGCGGCGCATGCAGGCGCGATGGATGTCTGCGCGCGCGGCTTCCGGGCGGCGGCGGCGATGCTCGAAGACGGGCGTCTGGAAGCGGCGCGCGGGGCGCGTTATGCGGGCTGGGACCGACCTGAGGCGCAGGCGATGTTGCGCAGTGATCTGGCGCAGATCACGGCAGATGTGCTCGCGCGGGGGGTTGACCCGCAGCCGCGCTCTGGCAAACAGGAGCGGCTGGAGAACCTCGTCAACCGTTTCATGTGAGAAGAGATCATGGCCGCCACGCCCCCTGTCTGCGATTTCGGCTGGAAAGCGCCGGGCTTCACGCTGCCCGCGACCGATGGCCAGACCTATAGCCTGTCAGATGTCGCAGGCCCCAAAGGCACGCTGGTCATGTTCATCTGCAATCATTGCCCCTATGTGCTGGCGGTGCTCGACCGGATCATCCGCGACGCGCGGGATCTTGCGTCGCATGGGATCGGGGTGGCGGCGATCTGCGCCAATGATGCGCAGAGCTACCCGGCGGACAGTTTCCCGAAGATGAAGGCGCTGGCCGAGGCCGAGGGCTTTCCCTTCCCCTATCTGCATGACGAGACGCAAGAGGTCGCGCGTGCTTGGGGGGCGGGCTGCACGCCGGATTTCTTCGGGCTGAATGCCGCCGGGGAATTGCAGTATCGCGGGCGGATTGATGCCTCTGGCCGCAATCCCGGCCCGCCGGATGCGCGGCGAGACCTGTTCGAGGCGATGATGCAGATCGCGCAGACCGGCGAAGGGCCCCGCGATCAGGTGGCGAGCATCGGCTGTTCGATCAAGTGGAAAGCGGCGTGATCATTTTGGTGATCATCGCCGCAAAAAGACAGTCATGGGTCGCTGAATTCGTCACAAAAAATCGCAACATCATGGCCCACATGACGGGTGATGCCCGAGCACTCGGGCGGTTGCTTTGACGCCCTCAGAATCGTCACTGCAATGATTGTGATCATGGGCCCGACGCCGGTAGCTCTCCCTCTCTGCAGCGACGCGACTGCCGAACGCAGGGCGTCCCGAACAGCCTTCGCAGACGGTTCGGGCGCGATCTTGTCTGTCTCAGGGTGCCAGATGGGCGCGCGGATGGTCGGTGAATCTGGGCTATCGTGGCCGCAGAGGCTGAACACGGAGACGTGCTGCGCTCTACATGCAGGCCTCGAAGAGCGCGCGCGTATTGTCGCGCGTCATCTCGATGGGATTCCCCCCGCAGGACGGATCGAGCAGCGCCATTTCGGTCAAGTCGTCCAACCGGCTGGCCTCCACCCCCATCTCGCTCAGAGTGGCCGGGATGGAGAGTGACGCGCGCAGCTCAAGCACATAGGCGGCAAAGCCGTCAAACCCGCCCGCGATCTGCAGATACTGGGCCGCGCGGGCGATCCGGGCCTCGATTGCGGGGCGGTTGAATTGCAGGACCATCGGCATGACCACCGCATTGGTGGTGCCGTGATGTGTGTTATAGACTGCGCCGACTGGGTGGCTGAGGCTGTGAATCGCGCCGAGCCCCTTCTGGAAGGCCACAGCCCCCATGGCGGCCGCCGACATCATCTGCGCGCGGGCCTCCAGATCCTCCGGGGCAGAATAGGCGCGCGGCAGGTAGTCGAGCACCAGCCGCATCCCTTCAAGCGCGATCCCTTGCGACATCGGATGGTAATGCGGGCTGCAATAGGCTTCGAGGCAATGGGCGAAAGCATCCATACCCGTGCCCGCCGTGATGAAGGGCGGCATCCCGACCGTGAGCGCGGGGTCGCAGATCGTGACAGCGGGCATCAGTTTGGGGTGAAAGATGATCTTCTTGCGATGCGTGGTGCTGTCGGTCAACACCCCCGCGCGCCCCACTTCCGAGCCCGTGCCTGCCGTCGTCGGCACAGCAATGATCGGTGCGATGGTGTCGGGCGTGGCGCGGGTCCACCAGTCGCCCACGTCTTCCAGCTCCCAGACGCTCACCGGCTGATCGACCATCAATGCGATCATCTTGCCCAGATCAAGCGCCGAGCCGCCGCCAAAGGCCACCACTCCGTCATGCCCACCGGCGCGGTAGACCTGTAGCCCGGCCTGCATATTGGCCTCGGTCGGGTTGGGGTCGACCTCGCTGAAGAGCGCGCGCCCCAGTCCTGCCGCCTCCAGAATATCCAGCGCCTGCGCGGTGATCGGCAGGGCGGCCAGCGCGCGGTCAGTGACCAGAAGCGGGCGCGCCATGCCGACCGCCTTGCACTGTGCGGCGAGTTCCGAGATGCGCCCTGCGCCGAATTTGATCGTGGTCGGATAGCTCCAGTTTGCAGTCAGTTCCATGGCTCAGGCCTTTTTCAGATGATAGGATTTGACGCGTGTCAGCGCATGATAGCCCAGGGTCGAGAGCGCCGCGCCGCGCCCCGTATCCTTGCAGCCGGTCCAGCACAGCGCCGGATCCACGTAATCGCAGCGGTTCATCATCACCGTGCCGGTCTCCAGCTGCGCCCCGATCGCGCGGGCCTGCGCGGCGTCGCGCGTCCAGATCGAAGCCGTCAACCCGTAGTCGCAATCATTCATCAGCCTGATCGCCTCCGCGTCATCCCGGACTGGCATGATCCCGACGACAGGCCCGAAACTCTCCTCGCGCATCACCGCCATGTCATGCGTGACATCAATCAGGATTTGCGGCGCGAGATAGGCCCCGCCATCATCGGCTGGAAACTCTGCCGGCTCAATCAGTGGCCGCGCACCTGCCGCCACAGCCTCCGCGATCTGACGGCGCACGACGGTCGCGAACCGCGCATGGGCCATCGGCCCGAGGGTCGTCTCGGGGTCGAGCGGATTGCCGAGGCGCTGTCCGCGCACCCAAGAAACGGCCTTTTCGACAAAGGCATCAAACAGCGTCTCATGCACATAAATCCGCTCGATCCCGCAGCAGCATTGCCCCGAATTGAACATCGCCCCATCCATCAGCCCGTCAACAGCCGCGTCGAGATCCGCATCAGCGCGCACATAGCCCGGATCCTTGCCGCCGAGTTCCAGACCAGTGCCGCAGAACGTGCCCGCCGCCGCTGCTTCAATCGCGCGACCACCGCCCACCGATCCGGTGAAATTGACGAAATCGAAGGCCCGCGCGCGGATCAACGCCTCAGTGCCCGCATGATCGAGCACGATGTTCCGGAACACGCCCGCTGGCAGGCCCGCCTGCGCAAAGGCATCCGCGAGGCGCTCGCCTGCCAGCAGGGTCTGACTTGCATGTTTCAGCACCACGGCATTCCCGGCGATCAGGGCCGGAACAATCGTGTTGATCGCCGTGAGGAACGGGTAATTCCACGGCGCGATCACGAAAACGACGCCTTGCGGCTCACGCGCCAGCAGCCGCGTGGCCTTGGCCGTCTCCTCGATGACCTCATCAGCCAGCGCCTCGGGGGCGATCTGCGCCATGTAGGAAGCGCGCTCGCGCACCCCGCCAAATTCACCGCCATAGCGCACAGGCCGCCCCATCTGCCAGGCGAGTTCCGGCACGATCTCGGGCGTTTTCGCCTCCAGCGCGTCAATCCCCGCCATCACGGTCGCGATCCGCTCGGCCAGTGGCAAGGCGGCCCAGCTTTTCTGTGCTGCACGGGCTTCGGCCACGGCCTCCTTCGCCGCCGCGAGCGGGATGACCGCGCGTTCGGCATAAACGGACCCGTCCACGGGCGAGATCAGACTGATCTTCGTCATCTCTTCTCCTGATCATTCATCATTTTCTTGCCAGAAATACTCCGGGGTGAATTGGCCGCAGGCCAAGAGGGGCAGCGCCCCTCAGCCCCGCTCAATAAGCCGCTTGCGCTCCCAATCCGTCACCACGCGGTCATGCTCTTCGATCTCCCAGCGTGCGGCGCGGGCGTAATGATCGACGACGGTATCGCCGAACGCCGCGCGCAGCATGGCCGAGCCCTCCAGCAGATCCGCTGCATCGCGCAGGGTCTTCGGGATCTCGCGCGCGCCTGCATTCTGATAGCTGTCGCCGCGCATTTCCGGCTCCAGCTCCAGCCCGGCCTCCAGACCCGCAAGCCCGGCGGCCAAGAGCCCTGCACATGCGAGATAAGGGTTCAGATCCGCCCCACCGATCCGACATTCCACCCGCACGGCTTTGGTGCCATCCCCACAGACGCGGAATCCGGCAGTGCGATTGTCGAGCGACCAGACCGCCTTGGTGGGCGCGAACATCCCCACGCAGAAACGCTTGTAGCTGTTCACATTCGGGGCAAGCAGCGCCGTGATTTCGCGCGCATGGGCCAGCTGGCCTGCCATGAACTGCCGCATCACGCGGGACATGCCATATTCCGCATCCGCGTCCAGAAACGCCGGAGCACCGTCGAGCGTCCAGAGCGACTGATGCACATGGCTCGACGATCCAGCACGGCGATGGTCATATTTCGCCATGAAGGTGACCGACTTGCCAAGCCCATGCGCGATTTCCTTGGTCGCCTGCTTGGTGATCACATGGAAATCCGCTGTCTCCAGCATCTCGGCATAGCGGATATTGATCTCCGCCTGCCCCGCTTCGGCCTCGCCCTTGGAATTCTCGACCGGGATGCCCGCGCCATAAAGCCCGTTGCGAAGCGCGCGCATCAGCCCCTCTTCCTTGGAGGTCTGGAACAGATGGTAATCCTCGTTATAGCCCGAGATCGGCGTCAGCACCTCCGCACCTTCATCGCGCAGGCGCTCATAACTCTGCTCAAAGATGAAGAACTCCAGCTCCGTCGCGGCCATCGCGATATAGCCCATCTCCCGCGCCCGCGCGACCTGCCGCTTCAGGATCGCGCGCGGGGAGACCGCAATTTCCTCATGCGTGTGGTGATCGAGCAGATCGCACAGCACCAGCGCCGTGCCGGGCAACCACGGCACAGGCCGCAGCGTCGCCAAATCCGGCTTCATCACATAATCGCCATAGCCTTTCGCCCAACTGGTCGAGGCATAGCCCTCGACCGTCAGCATCTCCATATCGGTCGCCAGCAGGTAATTGCAGCAATGCGTCTCCTCATGGCCAGAGGCCAGAAAATGCGCGGCGTGAAAACGCTTGCCCATCAAACGCCCCTGCATGTCGGGTGCTGCCACCAGCACCGTATCGATCTCGCCTGCCTCAAAAGCCGCGCGCAACTCTTCCAGCGTCATTGTCCCCCGTCTCCCTCATTCATCTTTGTTCAAATATCCTCAGGGGGGTCCGGGGGGCAGAATGCCCCCCGGCCTTCCGCTCAGATATTGCGATAGGGCCGCCCGGCCTTGTCCATCGCGGCGTTGTAGTTGCGGAAAATCTCCACCACCTTCGCCTTGGTCTCGGATTCCGCCGCAATCTCTTCCCAGAACGCGCGCGCCGCTGTCTCCACCGTGGCCCATTCCTCATCCGCGATCGACGTCAGCTCCAGCTTGTCGCCCTCTGTCCTGAGCCGCGCTTCCCCGGCCCAATACCAGTGCTGGCGGTAGTAATGCGACTGCTCGAAACAGGTCGCCATCAGCTTTTGCAGATGTTCGGGCAATTCGTTCCAGCGGTCCATATTGGCGAAGAAATGCCCGATCCATGCGCCTGAGATGTTGTTGGTCAGGAAATGGCTGCAAATATCGGCCCAGCCGACCTCATAGGCTTCAGTGATCCCGCACCAGGCCACCCCGTCGATCTCGCGCGTCTGGAGCGCGATTTCCACATCTTCCCAGGGCACAGTCACCGGCACGACGCCGAATTGCGACAGGAAGCGGCCAGCCGTCGGGAAGGTGAAGACCCGCTTGCCTTCCAGATCAGCGAGCGATGTGATGGGCGACGAGGTGATGAAATGGCACGGATCCCACGAGCCTGCCGAGATATGCTTGACCCCCACTTTCGCATATTCCTCGGCCCAGATTTCATTCAGCCCCCAATCATCGAATAGTGCGGGCACATCGAGCGAGAAGCGGCTCGCGAAGGGGAAATAGCCGCCGAAAACCGTGACCTCGGTCGGCGAGGCCATGCTGTCATCATCAGATTGCACCGCATCAATCGTGCCGCGCTGCATGGCCTGAAACAGCTCTTCGGTCGGCACAAGCTGGTCGGCGTAAAACAGGTCGATCTGCATCTCATCGCCCGCGATGGCGTTGAACATGTCGATAGCGGGTTTGGCCACCTGCGCGCCCAGTGCTGCGCCCGCATAGGTTTGCAGCCGCCAGCGGATCGGGGATTGCGCATGCACGGCAGGTGCAGCCAGCGCCGCAGCGCCACCCAGCGCGCCGGTGGTCAGGAACTTCCGTCTTGTCGTGGTCATGGTCATCTTCCTTCCGGTTGGGGTTGAGAAGGCGCGGTTGCTCCGCGCTCGTTGGGGAGTTTCACGGGAACAGCACCCCCGGCAGCCAGAGCGCGATCTGCGGGAAGGCCATCACAAGGCCGAGGCCCAGAATCATCACCCCCACAAAGGGGATGATCGAGCGGTAGATATCGCCAAGACTGACCTGATCCCCGGCCATGGCGCGCATCAGGAACAGGTTATAGCCGAAGGGCGGCGTCATATAGGCGATCTGGCAGGTGATCGTGTAGAGCACCCCGTACCAGATCAGATCGAATTCCAGCATCCGCACGATGGGCACATAGAGGGGCGCGACAATCACCAGCATCGCCGTGTCATCGAGGAACATACCCATCAGGATGAAGGAAATCTGCATCAGGATCAGGATTTCCCACCGCCCGAGGCCGAGGTTCTCCATGAACAGCGCGCGCACGAAATCCACCGCGCGCAAGCCATCGAACACTGCCCCGAAGGCCAGCGCTGCGAGGATGATCCACAGGAACATGCAGGAAATCGCCAATGTCTTCTTGGTGCAGGTCTCGAGGATCTCCCAACTCATCCGCCCCTTGGCCAGGCTGACGGCCAGCGCCGCCAGCGCGCCCACGACCGAGCTTTCGACCAGCCGCGTATAGCCCAGCACGAAGGGGACCATCATCACTGCAAAGATGCCCAGCGGCATCAGCCCGGCGAGCAGCAGTCGGTATTTCTCGGCCCGCGTGACCTGCGCCAGATCCTCGGGGTCGATCACCGGCCCGAGCGCGGGGTTCATGCGGCAGCGCAGCCAGATATAGGCGATGAAGAGCCCCGCCAGCATCAGCCCCGGCAAAAGCCCCGCCGCCCAGAGATGCGTCACCGGCTGGCGCGCGATCATCGCGTAGAGCACCAGCACCACCGAGGGCGGCACAAGGATGCCCAAACTCGATCCGGCCTGAATGACCCCTGTGACCATCAGCTTGTCATAGTTGCGCTTCAGCAGTTCCGGCAGCGCAATCGTCGCGCCAATGGCCATGCCCGCGACGCTCAGCCCGTTCATCGCCGAGATCAACTCCATCAGCAGGATCGTGCCAATCGCCAGGCCCCCCGGCACCGGGCCGAACCAGACATGGAACATGCGGTACAGGTCATCGGCCAGACGTGATTCCGAAAGTACATAGCCCATGAAGATGAACATCGGCAACGTCATCAGCGGAAACCAGTTCATCAGCTTGATGGTCTGCGCGAAGGCCAGATCATGCCCGCCCCGCTCGCCCCAGAGCGCAATCGCAGCGACCACGGCCACAAAACCGATCACGCCGAACATGCGCTGGCCCGTCATCATGACCATCAGCATGGACCCGAACATCAGCGCGGCGATCATCTCATAGGACATCAGGTCGCGCGCTCCTCGATCTCGATCCCGCGCAGCTTGGCGATGTCGCGGATCAGGAAGGCCGTGCATTGCAGGATCATCAGCACGATTCCGATGCACATGACGATCTTGATGGGCGCCATATAGGGCCGCCACAACCCGCGCCGCCGCTCGCCATATTCAAGCGCGAATTGCGTGCTCTCGATCCCGCCCCACAAGAGCACAGCGAGATAGATCAGCAGCGTGAAGATCGTGACGCAATCCACCGCCGCCTTGGTCCGGTCCGACCAGCGCGAATAGAGCAGATCCATGCGCACGGCTGATCCCATCTGCAACGCATAGGCCCCGCCGAGCATGAAATAGCCCAGGAGCAGGAATTGCGCCATCTCATCAGTCCAGATCTGCGGGGTGAAGCCCACGCGTGCCACCGCGCCCCAGCCAAGCACGGCCATGAGCACGAAAAGCGACCACATGGCCAGCCGTCCGACGCGGTAATTCAGCGCCTCGACCAAATGCAGATATCGGATCACGAGGCGAGGCATGCGCGCTCCGATACCTGGGCGATGGCGTCATGCAGAATGGGGGCGAGCCGCGCGGCCATGGCAGCTTGATCCTGCGCGGTGGTGATCAGATCATTGCGGATTTCCAGCATGGCATTGTCAAGCCCATAGGGCAGCGCGTGCAGCCGCAATGTGTGGGTCACATGATCCGCCGCCGAATAGGGCTCATTGAGCGCGGTGCGCAACTCGGAGCCCGCCGCCAAGGCCACGATCTGCTGCGCCAGCGCAGGCATGGTGTCATGGATGACCCCGAATTCCACGCGGCGCGCGACGCCATGCCAGACCGGCGAGAACGAGTGGACCGTCAGGATCACCGGACGCCGACCCAGCGCCAGCGCCCGCGCGATCCGGGCGCGCACGAGGTCATGAAAGGGCAGATAGAGCCGCCGCACACGCTCCAGCCGCGCCGCAGGTGTCAGGCCGCGATTCATGTCGATCGGGTAGATTTCGGATTGCACCGGGCAAGCATCTTCGCGATCCGGGCTGCGGTTCAGATCATAGATCACGCGCGAAAACGGCGCATGGATCAACTCTGCCCCGCCCTGCGCCGGGGCCAGCAATCGCGCCAGTGCCCGCCCCAGCCCCAACGCGCCGAGATCACAGCCCGCATGTGAGGCAAGCGTGCCGGGCGCGACCCCGACCCAGGGCGAGACCAGCGCATCTGAGGCATGTTCGCAAATCAGGATCACACCGGGCAGGGTCTCGGCCTTGCTTTCCACCCCTGCACTGTCCCAGTGCTGCACAGCTTGGCCAAGATCATGCGATGCAGCGGCGTCAGGCGTCATCCTGTCTCTTCCTTGCAGGTTCGGAGGGGTCACCACAGGCATTCAGGCTGCACCGAAGACTTGTTTTCTGTCAAGTCTGTTTCTTTTGTGTGATTTCTGTAATTTTTGTTACAAACCACACCCAAGCAAATGCCGGGAAAGAAGGACAAGACCGATGCCACCTGTGTCACTGGAAGACGCGCTGCGCGCGGCAATGTCCGACATGACCCGCTCGGAGCGGCAACTGGCAAGCTACATGCTGGGAAACTTCCCGCGCTCGGTGCTGGGCTCGGTGGCCGAAATCGCCGATGCGGCAGGCGTGTCCGCGCCGACTGTGGTGCGTCTGGTGCGCAAACTGGGCTATTCCGGTTACCCACAATACCGCGCCGCCATCCATGAGGAGATGGGCGAGCGCCTCGCCTCGCCCATCGCCAAACATGACAAATGGGCGGATCTGAACCCGGTTGACCATGCGCTGAACCAGTTTGCGGCCCGCGTGATCGACAATCTGAGCCAGACCCTGAGCCAGCAGGATCTCGGCAGCTTCGACATGATCACCGAGATCCTTGCCGACAAATCCCGCCCTGTGCATCTGATCGGCGGGCGGCTCACGCATTCTGTCGCCAGCTATTTCGCCACGGCCCTGCATGTGATGCGCAAGGACATCACGCTGCTGTCGGGCATGCCCAACACCTGGCCGCCGACGCTTCTGGAAATGTCCGCGCGCAGTGTTCTCGTGGTTTTCGATATCCGCCGCTACGAGCCTTCGATCCAGCAATTCACCGAGCTTGCCCATGCGCAAGGGGTCGAGATCATCCTGCTCACGGATAGCTGGGTGTCCCCGGTCGCGCAGCATGCGCAACATATCCTGACCAGCCGGGTCGAGGTGCCCTCGGCCTGGGATACGATCGTGCCACTGGTCGGTCTGGTCGAGGCGATGCTCTCGGCCATTCAGGCGCGCAACTGGGATGACACCCGCGCCCGTCTCGACCAGATGGAAGGCTTCTATGAAGATATGCGTCTGTTCCGTCCGTCGCGCTAGGGTCACTCCGCCCCTGTGGCCGCTCAGCCGCCTTCGGGCAAATCCGCCTGGGTCGAGCCGCGCGCGACCAGCACAGGGGCCGGCGCCGGGGTGGCGCGCGGGCCGACGCCGCCCGCAATCTCGATGATCAGCCGGTCGACGGCCAGACGCGCCACGCGGTCCAGCTTGAGGTTCAGCGCCGTCAGTTGCGGGCTCGCCTCGCGCGCGCGCGCGCCGTCATAGCGGGTGATGATGCGCAAATCCTCGGGCACGCGGCGGCCTTCGCGTCTGGCCGCCTGCAACGCCCCGGAGGCGAAAGCGTCCACAGGCGAAAGGATGCCGTCCAGATCCGGCCTGTCGCGCAGGGCTTGCGAGACCGCGCGCAACGCCCCGGCCTCGCCTTCTTCCTCGGCCACATCGAGAATATGCGGCACCATCCCTGTCTGCGCAGCATGGGCGAGATAGGCTGCGCGCATCGCGCCATGCGTGCCGCGCGCGCTGGTCCCCACGACCAGCAGGATATTGCGCGTGCCTGTTGCTGCGAGATGGTCGAGCAGCATGCGCGCCATGAGCGGGTAATCGAACCGGATGCAGGGCAGATCGCTGCCCCCGTCATCGCCAATCGTGACCGTCGGGATATTGCGATCCTTGAGGATCTGGCAGAACGGATCCCCTGCACTCGGCTCGATGAGCAAAGCGCCATCGACGGCCGTATCACCGAGCACTTGCGCCGCGTTCGGCACGGGCGGCACGAGGACCAGCGCCATGCCATGCTGCAAGGCTTCCTCGGCGGCGGAGGCGGCGATCTCCATCAGAAAGCCAAGTTTCGCAGGACCCGCCGCGACAGGCGCGGGCATAGAGGAAAACACGGCGATGGAATTGGCCCGCCCGGTGCGAAATCGCCGCGCCGCGGCATTCGGGACATAGCCCAGCGCCTTGACGGCCTGCGTCACGCGCTCCAGTGTCTCGGGGTCGACATGGCGTGTCTTGTTGAGCGCGTTGGAGACTGTCGCAGGCGAAACGCCCGCCGCTTTGGCAACATCCGTGATCGAGACGCGCTTCAGCTTGCCTGTGTCGGAGTTCATAAAATGCCCTTTCGCTGAAATAATACGCAGATCGCGTCTCAGTCTCGATTTTTCGCATTAAAACGTTTTGCTAACGACGAATCAAGTGCTATTGGTCATTAAAACGTTTTACTGATACGCATAGGAGGTCACATGCTGATAACGACATCTCGAAAACCCGACATGATGGCAGACATCGATAAGGTGACATTGCGCCGCTCTGGCGTCGGCCTGCGCGCCCATGACCCGCTTCGCGCGGCGCAGGGCTTCACGCTCTATGCGCGCCAGACTGGCGGCGGTTGTGTCGACCTTGTGGATATGGAGGGCGCTCTCGCACATCGCTGGACCCTGCCCGTACGTCCTGGCCGCGATGCGGTGATCCTGCCCAATGGCAACCTCGGCTATAATGGCAGTCACGCGACATCCGCCGCGCTCTATCCGGCCTGGGATCTGTGGCATGGCGGCGATTTCATGGAAGTGACCCCCGAAGGCGAGATCGTCTGGCGGCATGAGGACATTTTCCACCACCATGACGCGCAATGGCTGCCCAATGGCAACCTACTTTACACGGTCGCGGCCCCGCTGCCGCCCGAGATCGCGGCCCGCGTCACGGGCGGCGATCCGCGCAAGGATGCGCCCGATGGGGTGATCCAGAGCGATATCGTGCGCGAAGTCGACCGTGCGGGCAATGTGGTGTGGGAATGGCGGCTCTGGGAGCATCTGCGCCCTGAGGATTTCCCGATCCATCCCAATTTCGACCGCCGCCATTGGCCGATGATCAATGGCGTGTCGTTGACCCGCGACGGGCTTGTGCTGATGAGCCTGCGCACCACATCCGGCATCATCGCCGTGCGCAAGGACACGGGCGGGGTGGCCTGGCATCTGGGCGCTGAGATCTGCCATCAGCAGCACACACCGATCGAGCTGGACAGCGGCAATATCCTGTTCTTCGACAATGGCAATCTGCGGCCCGGCTCGTCCAACCCGTTTTCGCGCGCGCTCGAAGTCGACCCCAGGACAGGGCGCGAGGTCTGGGCCTATCAGGATCCCAACGCGCCGTGTTTCTTTTCGCCCTATATGGGCGGCGCGGAGCGGCTCTGGAACGGCAATACCTTCATCTGCGAAAGCGCCTTCGGGCGGCTCTTCGAGGTGACGCCCGAGGGCGCAGTCGTCTGGGAATATGTCATCCCCGATTTCGCGCCTTACCCCAAGGCGCTGTCGGGCTTCATCGCCGGCCAGCATAATAGCGTGTTTCGCGCCCATCGCTACCGCAAGGAGGCCTTGCCATGGCTTTGAATGAAACCCAATTACGCACCGGCGGGCGGTCCTTCTCGCTGATGCTCACAGGTGTGGGCACAGCGGGCAAGCCGCTGATCTCTTTCGGCTTCGTTCTGGCGATCTGGGCGGCGGTCGGGCTGATCGGCTGGTTCCCGGAATCGATCTTCCCCGCGCCCTGGTCCGTCTGGTCGGCCACGATGGAAATGGCGCGCAGCGGGGTGCTCTGGACCGATCTCTCGGTCTCGCTCAGCCGTGCGGCGGTGGGCTTCACCATCGGCTCCACGCTTGGGGTGGGGCTGGGGCTGATGACAGGCCGCGTGGCACTGGTGCGCACGCTCCTGCATCCTTTCCTGAACCTGTTGCGTCCGATTCCGGCCATTGCGCTGGTGCCTGTGGCCATCGTCTGGTTCGGTATTGGCGAGGGGTCCAAGTATTTCGTGATCTCCTACACGGTGTTTCTGGCCGTCTGGTTCAACACCCATCACGGCATGCAATATGTGCCCGAAACCTATCTGCGGGCTGCGCGCTCGCTGGGCGCGTCCAAGCTGCGCGAATTCACGCAGGTCGTCGTCCCCGCTGCCGCCCCGCATATCTTTGCGGGCATCCGGCTCGGCGTCGCGCTGGCCTTTCTGAGCCTTGTCGCCGCCGAACTTTCGGGCGCATCATCCGGGATCGGATTTCGTCTGCAGGAAGCGCGGCAATTCATCCGCACAGACCGGATGTTCTCGCTGCTGATCATTCTGGGCCTTCTGGGCGCGACCATCGACATGATCGTTCACCGTATCGGGCAAAAGCTGGTTCACTGGGAGCAAGGCTGATGAAAGGTCACGTTTCTGCAAGACAGCTCTCGATCCGCTTCGAGGGACGCGATGGGCCGGTCACGGCGCTCGCACCCACGGATCTCGACCTCAAGCCCGGCACATTCACCGCGCTGATCGGTCCTTCAGGTTGCGGCAAATCCACACTGATGAATGCCATCGGCGGCTTCGTGCCCGCCTCCTCGGGCAGCCTGACGCTCGATGGTGAGGAGATCACCGGCCCCTCGGAAAAGGTCGGCGTCATCTTCCAGCAATATGCGCTGTTTCCGTGGTTCACGGCGCTCGACAATGTGCGCTTCGGGCTCAAGCGCTTCGGCCTCTCGCGGGCCGAGGAAACCGCCCGCGCCATGGCCGCGCTCGAAGAAGTCGGCCTGACCGCGCATCGCGACAAATACCCGCAAGCGCTCTCGGGTGGCATGAAACAGCGGGTCGCCATCGCGCGCACCTTCGCGTTTGGCCCCGAGGTCATGCTGATGGACGAACCCTTCGGCGCGCTCGATGCGCAAACCCGGCTGATCATGCATGCGCTGCTGATCCGGGTCTGGCAAAAGCACAAGGCGACGGTGCTGTTCGTCACCCATGACGTGGATGAGGCGCTGCTCTTGGCCGATCATGTCCATGTCATGTCGGCGGCCCCCGGTCGGCTGATCCGCCAGTATGACCTGCCCCAATCGCGCCCGCGCACGATGCGCGATGCACCGGAACTGCTCGATATCCGTGAAGAAATCATCGGCTTGCTGCATCCCGCAGCGGTCTCTGTCTGACCCACTGAAAGGACCCTTTTTATGACACGCTCCCTCCTCCTCGCGGCCCTCTTCGCCGCCAGCCCGGTTGTCGCACAGGCCGAACGCATCGTCTTCGCCTGGACGCCCAACCCCCAGACCCCGCAGGTCGATATCGCGCTTGCCGAAGGCATGTTCGAGGCCGCCGGGCTCGATGTCTCCATCGTTTCCTTCCCCACCGGACGCGAAGGCTTCGAGGCGCTTCTGGGCGGGCAAGTGGACATCACGTTCATGGCGGAACTGCCTGCCGCCACAGGCGCGCTGCGCGATCAGGATTTCGCCATCGTCGCGGATCTCGCGCGCTTCACGGGCTCGCGGGTGATCGGCAATGCAACAGCGTCCGAATTCACCAGCGCGGCGGATCTCGAAGGGCTGCGCATCGGCACGACGCTCGGGACCAATGTGCATTTCATGCTCTCGGGCGTGCTGGACGCGGCAGGGATCGAGGCGACCATCGTCAATGCCTCGCCTGTCGATCTGGTCTCGGCCATCACGCGCGGGGATGTGGACGCCATCGCGCCCTTCCCGACCTTCTTCGCCGCGGCTGCCGATGCGCTGGGCGAGAATTACCGCGCGCTGAGCGTCGACACTTATCAGGTGCATTACATCCTCGCTGCCCGCCCTGCCATGCTCGCGCGCGAAGAGGCGCTGCAAAGCTTCCTCTCGGTCCTTGCCGAAGCCGATGAAATCGTCGCCGCTGAGCCTGAGCGCGCGATGGAGGCAGTGTCCGCGTCTCTCGGAGGGGCCATGTCGCCCGAGGCGCTGGGCGCGATGTGGCAGGACGTGGATCTCGGCATGACGCTTTCAGGTGATCTGCTCGATCTGCTGGTCGATCAAAGCGCATGGATCGTTGAACAGGGCGTGGTCAATGCCGCGGCGCCCACGCGTGAGCAGATGCTTGGCTTCTTCGCGCCCGAGGCCCTGCAAGCTGTTGATGCGTCCCGCGTCACACTTGACTGACAGACTGATCGAGGGGGCGGTGGCGCAGGAGGTCCAGCGCCCCTTCAAGGAAGCGCCAAGCAACAGGCGCTACAGAACCGCCCGGACGTCATGGTGGATTGCTGCAAACGAAACGGGGCGCGCGGACCTGCCCGCCAGCGCGCATTCGCAGCAGTATATCGGGGCCGCGCAACGTGGGATTGTACGTCGACAAGCGATGCACAATGTGTCATCTTCAACGACGTGATGGTGTCCGGCCCGAACGGGTCGGCTGAAAAGGGAATGTGGTGCGGAGTCATCTCCAATGCCACAACTGCCCCCGCAACTGTAAGTGGCGAGTGTCTCTGTCGAATACCACTGGTCTGTTCAGGCCGGGAAGGGGCGGGGCCGCGTCGAGTCACGAGTCAGGAGACCTGCCATCCGCGCGGCCTTGAATAAGCCGTGGCTTGACTACTCACCGGGCGGGGGTGCCCCGGCGCATGTCGGTTCTGTGGGCCATTGCTGGCCCGCCCCGGTTCTTGCGTCATCTGGCCCCGTCCCTATGCGCGGAGGGCGCTATGTTATTGGAACGAACCATCTATCAACTGGATATAGGGCCAGTCTCGCCCAAGCGGGCGCTGGAACTCGGGCAATTGGGCTATCTGCAATGGCTCGGCGGTGTGCGTGGCGATGAAGGCTATGTGCATGCGGCGATGGCTGCTTATGCGAAGGCGCAGCCTTACAGCCGCAACTCGCCCGCAGTGGCGGTGTTTTGTGATCTGCTGATCGCTTCGACCCGCAAGCCGCTCGTGCCGCTGTCGCTGTCGCTGGTCCCGCGCCAGCGTCGCGGCGGGGCGCAGTCGCGCCGGGCCGAACTTTGAGGTGCTGAGCCGGAACCGGATGCCGGGCTGTGGGTTGTCTCTCCAAATGAAAGGAGATGTCTTATGCCCATTATTCTCTGGTTTCTCGGTGTTCCTCTGTCTGCAGTGATCCTGCTCATGCTCTTCGGCATGATTTGACCAAACGACCCGTCCGGTTTGATCGCCACGCCCCTGTCCATCCGGACGGGGGCGTTGCTTTTCCATAGGGGCGGCGGCGACAGATCCCGATTGTGATTTGCTGCGCCCTGCCCCTTCGCGCCATAGTCGCCACTATGGGACAGGTGCGATGATCTCACAGGCAACACATGCGGCGATCCGCTTCGGGGCGGGGCTGAGCGCGCGCGACGCGCCGCCTGCCGGTGCGTCCGCGCTCTGGGACAGTCTCGCGGTCGAAGCTGCCCTGCCGACAGACATCACCCCCTTTGCCACGCGCATCGCCCGCGCGCAGGAGCGCCGCGCCTTGCGCCGTATTCTGCGCGGGGCCGAGGATGACGACGCGCGCGACGCTCTGCGCGCGCTCAACCGCGCGGATCATCATGACGGGCTGGCCGATCTGCGCGCGGAGCTTGCGCGGCTGGCCTTTGCGCCCGTGGGGTTTCACGCGCGGCTGATCACCTTCTGGGCCAATCATTTTGCAGCCCAGGCGCGCGGCGGGCTGATCCGGAGCACGCGCGCGGCTTACGTCGAAGATGCGCTGCGCCTGCATGTCATGGGCTCTTTCGCCGACATGCTGCGCGCGGCGATGCTGCACCCGGTGATGCTCGGCTATCTGGATCAGGCAAGATCTGCCGGGCCGTTCAGTCTGATTGGCCGACGCGGGCGGCGGGGGCTGAACGAGAACATGGCGCGCGAATTGCTGGAACTCCATACGCTCGGGGTCGAGGCAGAGTATACGCAAGCCGATGTCACGCAGATGGCGCGGTTGCTGACCGGGCTGACCTTTTCGCTTGACGACGGGTTCCATTTCGATCCGGAGCTTGCCGAACCCGGCATTATCGAGATTTTCGGCAAGCGCTACGGCGCGCGCCCGGTCCGGCTGGAGCATATCCTGGAGGCGCTCGACGATCTGGCGATGCGCCCGGAGACAGCCCACCATCTGGCGGGCAAACTGGCCGCCCATTTCATCCATGACAGCCCCGCGCCGACGTTGATTGCGCATATGGCCCAGAGCTATCTCGACGCGCAGGGCGATCTGCCCGCGCTCTATGCGGCGATGCTGGAGCATCCCGACGCCTGGCACGCGCCCCTGTCCAAGACCCGCGCGCCGTTGGAGGCGATGGCCGCGAGCCTGCGCGCGCTGGGCCTGCCGCGTGCTGCACTCGACGGGCTTTCCCCGCGCGAGACCGCAGGCTGGATCGCGCGCCCGCTTGCGCAGATGGGCGCGCCGCATGAACAGGTGCCAAGCCCTGCGGGGCATGGCGGTGCGGCGGCCTATTGGGTCACCCCGCAGCGGCTTGCGGCGCGGATCGACTGGGCTATGGGGCTTGCGCAGCGTCTGCCGGACCCGCCGGATCCGCGCGACTTTGTGCACACGGCCATGGCGGATGCGGGAAGCGACCGCCTGCGCCGCGCCGCCGCCGGGGCCGAGACCCGTGCGCAGGGTGTGGGCCTGATCCTCGCCGCACCTGAATTCCACCGGCGCTGAGATATGGAGGCGTGCCATGGCTGATCCACTGCTGACCCGCCGCCGCGTGCTGACGCGCAGCCTCGGTCTCGGCTGTTCGCTGGCGGCGAGCCCCTTCGTGACCCCGATCACGCTGGCGGGCGCACCGGGCGAGAACCGGCTGGTGGTGATCATCCTGCGCGGGGCGATGGACGGGTTGGATCTGCTGCGCCCGATGGGGGATCCCCGGCTCAAGACGCTTCGTCCCAGCCTGTCGGAAGGCGGGCTTGCCTTGGATGATTATTTCGCGCTGCATCCGGCGCTTGATGGGCTATTGCCGCTGTGGCGGGCGGGCGAGCTGGCCTTCGCGCCTGCAACCTCGACCCCGTATCGCGACCGGCGCAGCCATTTCGACGGTCAGGATCATCTGGAGGTCGGCACAGCCGGCCACTTGCCGCCCGCGCTGTCGCGTAGCGGGTGGCTGAACCGGCTGTTGACGCTCCTGCCAAACGCCGAGGCGCGCACGGCCTTCGCGGTCGGGCGCGAGCGCATGACGATCCTCGACGGGCCCGCGCCGATGACCCATTGGACACCCGGCACAGCGCTCGATCTCAGCCCGCAGAACCGGCTGCTGCTGGGGCAGCTTTTCGCCGCCGATCCGCTTTTCGCCGAGGCCGGAGAGACCGCGCTGCACATGACGGGCGCGGATGGCGGCGATGCGGGCATGGACGAAGCCCGCGCAGGCGATAGCGCGGGGCTGGCGGCCTATGTCGCCGAGCAGATGCGCGGGGCCACGCGGATCGCGAGTTTCTCGATTTCGGGCTGGGACACCCATCAGGGCCAGCCGCGTGCCATTCTGCCCGCGCTCGCCCGGTTGCAGGACGCGCTCCTGGGTTTGCGTGACGGGCTGGGGCCGGACTGGTCGCGCACGATGGTGCTGGCGATGACCGAATTCGGCCGCACATTGCGCGAAAACGGCACGCGCGGCACGGATCACGGGACCGGCGGGGCCTTGCTTATGGCCGGGGGCGCGTTGCGCGGCGGGCGGATGTTCGGCGGCTGGCCGGGACTGGCGGAGGCCGACATGTATGCCGGGCGTGACCTCATGCCGCTGCGCGACATCCGCGCCTATGCGGCTTGGGCGATGCGGGACATGTTCGGGCTGGCGGCCAGCGATGTGGCGGGCACTGTATTTTCCGAGTTGGATATGGGCGAGACCCCCCGGCTGCTTTTGTAAGCAGATGCTGCCAGAGCGCGCCGGGCGTCAGACGTGACCGAGAAGAGCGGCGCGCAGGCCCGAGACAGGCGGCGTGCCCTGCGAAAGCTGGAGTTCCGCTTCGAGATGCGTCATGTGATGCGACATTTCCGCCATGGCGCGCGCCTCATCGCGGGCCGCGATCGCATCGACGATGCGCGCATGTTCGTCGGGTCCGCAAGTCTGCGCGGCTTTGGGCTGATACATGGCCGTGATCAGCGAGGTGCGGATCGTCAAGGTGCGCAGGATCTTCTGAAGAAGCTCACCCCCGGCGAGCGTCGCGATGAGCATGTGAAACTCACCCGACAGACGGATCATCGCCTCACTGTCACCAGCGCTGTGCGCCGCGCGCTCGCGCGCGACATGGGCGCGCAATCCGGCGATCTGGTCTGCCGAAACCTTCTGACACAACCGCGTCACCAGCCGTTGTTCGACATGCAGCCGCGCAGCGAAAGCGTCGCGGGCTTCCTCGATATCGGGCTCTGCGATACAGGCCCCGCGATTGGGCACCAGCGAGACCAGCCCTTCCTGCTCCAAGAGCACCAGCGCCTGACGCACGCGCGCGCGGGTCGTGCCGAAAATCTCGGTCAGTTCTTCTTCTTTCAGCCGCGCGCCGGGGCGCAAGCTGCGCTGCACGACCGCCAGCCAGATCCGATCGCAGATCAGGTTCACGACCTCGTTTTTTGTCGTCTGCGAGAGCCAGGGCATTGACGTTTCCTTATCCGGATGCCGTCATATTGGCTTTGCGTGCAGAAGACAAAAGCGTTTTCCCGGGCGTGTCGCGCGAAGCTGCCTCAAATTGTCGACAAATACATCGACAAGATTGCCTGTGTCCGGTCCTTGCGATACGCTTCTTTTCGTGTCGCCAGTGATCGGAGCCTTTGCCGTGCAGATCTTTGTCTATAATCCCAATTCCAGCGCAGAGATGACCGCGCAGATCGCGCTGTGCGCGCAGGCGGCGGCGAGCCCGGGATGCGCGATCCGCACGATGGGGGCCGAGGCACCTGTGCCGCCGAGCATCGAGGGCCATCACGACGAAGCCATCTGCGTCCCGCCCATGCTCGACGCCCTGCGCCGGGCCGAGGCCGAGGGCGCGCAGGCCCATGTCATTGCCTGTTTCGACGATCCCGGCATCGGGGCCGCGCGCGAAGTCGTGGCCGGGCCGGTGATTGGCATTGCCGAAGCCGCGATGCGCGTGGCCAGCATGATCTCGGCGCGGTTTTCCGTGGTCACGACCCTGCCGCGCGCGATTCCGATCATCGAAGACCTCGCTCAGCGCTACGGGGTCAACCATGCGCTGCGGCGTGTGCGCGCGGTCGATCTGCCGGTCTTGGCACTCGAAGCGGATCCTGACCATGCGCGGCGCTTGCTCGTCGCACAGATCAATGCCGCGCGGGACCATGACGGCGCAGAGGCCGTCATTCTGGGCTGCGCGGGCATGTCCGAGATGTGCGACAGTCTCAGCCGCATCACGGGCATGCCTGTGATCGACGGCGTGCATGCGGCCGTGCGTCTCGCTGAAGCACTGGCCGGGGGCGGGTATCGCACGGCCAAGACCGGCGCCTATGCCTGGCCCCGCGACAAGTCGCAGGACCTCTCGCCCGTCACGCCGCTGCGCCGCCCGGCAGAGTAGCGGTGCGGGGCGCTCAGCCCGCATCCTGCAGGGCCGTCTGATCCAGCCTGCGACAGCGCGCCTGATGACCGGGGGTAAGGTCCTGCATCGCGATGGCACTGCGCCGACAGCCGTCATCAGCCAGAAAGCAACGCGGCGCGAAGGGGCAGCCATCGGGCAGATTCGCCAGATCCGGCGGCGCGCCCGGAATGGCGTCGAGCTTCGTGCCCTTGATCATGGCATCATGCGCGCGGCTTTTGAGCAGGCCCAGCGTATAGGGATGGCGCGGGCTGCGGATCAGATCGCGCGCGCTCGCCTGTTCGACGATCTGGCCTGCATACATCACGGCGATCCGGTCGGCGACCTCGATGGCCGCGCCGATGTCATGAGTCACGAACAGGATCGACAGGCCCAGCTCGCGCTGCAATTCGCGCAGCAAAAGCAGCACCTGAATCTGCACCGTCGCATCGAGCGCGGTCGTCGGTTCATCGGCCAGCAGGAGCTTCGGGCGACAGGCCAGCGCCAGCGCGATCATCGCGCGCTGACGCATCCCGCCTGACATCTCATGCGGGTAATTGTCGAGCCGCGACTTCGCAGAGGGGATGCGCACCTGCTCGAATAGTTCCAGCGCGCGGGCGCGGGCCGCGTCGCGGCTCACGCTCTCATGGCGGCGGATCGATTCAACGATCTGATCGCCCAGACTGTAGACCGGATCGAGCGCCAGAAGCGGCTCCTGAAAGATCATGGCCGCTTCGCCGCCGCGAAAGCCCGATAATTGGCGCGCGTTCATCGCCATCACATCGCGCCCACCGACGAGGATCTGGCCGTCGAGTTTCGAGCGCTTTTCGGGGTTGAGCCGCATCACCGCGCGCATGGTCACGGATTTGCCCGAGCCGGATTCACCGATCAGCGCGACCGCCTCGCCTTCGGCAATGTCGAGCGAGACATCATTGACCGCGCGCACTGGCCGCGTGCCGCCGGTGAAGGTGACGCCGAGATTCTTGATCGAGAGGAAGGGCGTGCTCATTCTGCGGCCTCCTTCGTGC
>PXDM01000118.1 GCA_003565055.1 Paracoccaceae bacterium | reverse complement strand
CGCCTTTTGTTCGAAAAAGGCTTTGCGCCCACCCATGCCTTCACCACATTCTACCGCTGGATGCGCGAAGACTTTGCCGCCGATGCCGTGCTGCATTTCGGCATGCATGGCGCATTGGAGTTCATGCCTGGCAAACAGGCCGGCGTCAGCCGCACTTGCTGGCCGGACCGGCTGATCGGCAATCTGCCCAATATCTACCTTTATGCCGCGAATAACCCGTCTGAGGCCTCGCTCGCCAAGCGCCGCTCGGGCGCTGTGACGATCACGCATCTGACGCCGCCTGTCGCGCAGGCCGGGCTCTACAAGGGCTTGCAGGAGTTGAAAGACAGCCTCGCACGCTGGCGGCGGATGGACCCGCAAGACGACGCCAAGGCGGAGCTTGAGGCATTGATCACCGAGCAGGCGGCCGCGGTCGATCTGTCCGGCGCGCCGGAGTCGCTCTGGGTCAAGCTTCTGGAATGCGAAGATGCGCTGATCCCCGAAGGTCTGCACATCATGGGCCGCAAGCTCGATGCAGGCGCGCGGGCGCAGCTGATGGCGCATGTCGATGCCGATGACGCCGCGCGCGCGATGATGGATGCCGCGCTGCAGGGCGACGGGGAATTGACCGGGCTGGTGCGCGCGCTCTCGGCGGAATATATCGCGCCAGTGCCGGGTGGCGATCTGATCCGCTCGCCCGAGATTCTACCCACAGGCCGCAATATCCATGCGTTTGATCCGTTCCGCATGCCCACGGCATTTGCGCTGCGCGAAGGGGCGGTGCAGGCGCAAAAGATCCTCGATGCGCACCCCACCCTGCCGCGCACTGTGGCGATGGTGCTCTGGGGGTCGGACAATATCAAATCCGATGGCGGCCCGATTTCGCAGGCCCTGGCGCTGATCGGTGCAGTGCCGCGTTTCGATGCCTATGGCCGCTTGTCGGGCGCGGATCTGATCCCGCTCTCGGAGCTTGGCCGTCCGCGTATCGACGTGGTGATGACGCTCTCGGGTATTTTCCGCGACCTGCTGCCCTTGCAGACGCGGCTACTGGCCGAAGCGGCCTACAAGGCCGCGCTGGCTGACGAGCCCGAGGCGCAGAATTTCATCCGCGCCCATGCGCGGGCGACGGCCCGCGAATTGGGGGTTGATCTGGAAACCGCAGCGCTGCGGGTGTTTTCCAATGCCGAAGGCGCTTATGGCTCGAACGTCAACCAGCTTGTGGACAGCTCGGCCTTTGGCGATGAGGATGAGCTGGCCGATGCCTATCAGAGCCGCAAGGGCTTCGCTTACGGCATCAATGGTAAGCCCACAGCGCAGGGCGCGCTCTTGAAAGAGACGCTGAAAACCGTCGATCTGGCCTATCAGAACCTCGAATCGGTCGAGCTGGGCGTCACCACGGTTGATCATTATTTCGACACGCTGGGCGGGATCGCGCGGGCGGTGAAACGCGCGCGGGGCGGGGCGGAAACGCCGGTCTATATCGGCGATCAGACGCGCGGCGCGGGCAAGGTGCGGAGTTTGCGCGACCAGATCGCGCTGGAGACCCGCTCGCGGGCGCTGAATCCGAAATTCTATGAAGCGCTCCTGACGCATAAGGCCGAAGGCGTGCGCCAGATCGAGGCGCAAGTGACCAATACGCTCGGCTGGTCGGCCACAACCGGCACGGTGGAGCCCTGGGTCTACCAGCGGCTGTCAGAAACATTCGTGCTCGACGAGGCGATGCGCCGGCGTCTGGCAGAGCTGAACCCGCAGGCCAGCGCAAGGCTGGCCGGGCGGCTGATCGAGGCGTCCGAGCGCAATTACTGGCAGCCCGATGCGGCGACGCTGGCGGCGCTGCAGGATGCGGCGGATGAGATTGAAGATCGTGTCGAAGGGATTGCCGCCGAATGAGCAATGCCGCGACTAATGCGCCCCAGGTCAAGGCCGGGGGGCCAGCCCCCCGGACCCCCCGGGATATTTGGACAAAGATGAAGGGAACGTCACAATGAGCCCCAGAGATGAAATACCAGACCTGAAGGGTCGTGATGGCGAAGGCTCGGTGCAGGTGCATCTGGACCCGGCCACGAAGATCGAGGGCGCGACTGTGTTTTCGGTCTATGGCAAGGGCGGGATCGGGAAATCGACGACCTCGAGCAACCTGTCGGCGGCTTTTGCAGCACAGGGAAAGCGCGTGTTGCAGATCGGCTGTGACCCCAAGCATGACAGCACGTTTACGCTGACCGGCCGCTTGCAGCCCACTGTGATCGACATTCTGAAAGAGGTGGATTTCCACCCCGAAGAACTGCGCCCCGAGGATTTCGTGACGGAAGGCTGGGGCGGTGTGATGTGTGTGGAAGCAGGCGGGCCGCCTGCGGGCACGGGCTGCGGTGGTTATGTCGTGGGCCAGACGGTGAAGCTATTGAAGCAGCATCATCTCCTCGATGACACGGATGTGGTGATTTTCGATGTGCTGGGCGATGTGGTCTGCGGTGGTTTTGCAGCACCCTTGCAGCATGCCGACAAGGCTGTGATCGTCACTGCCAATGATTTTGACTCGATCTATGCGATGAACCGCATCATTGCGGCGGTGCAGGCGAAATCGGCGAATTACAAAGTGCGGCTCGCAGGCTGCATCGCCAATCGCTCGCGCGCGACCGATGAGGTGGACCGTTTCTGCGACACAGTGGGCTTCAAGCGGATCGGCCATATGCCGGATGTCGATGCGATCCGGCGTTCGCGTCTGAAGAAGAAGACGCTCTTCGAGATGGATGCCGATGAGGACGTGCTGGCCTGCCGCACCGAATACATGCGGCTGGCCGAAGCGCTTTACAACGGCACTGAGGCTTTGAGCCCCGCGCCCCTGCCTGACCGCGATATTTTCGAGCTTCTGGGATTTGACTGATGCGTGATCTGACGCCCACACCGAGCTATGACGCGACCCGCAGCCGGGTGGCGGAGTATTTCGATGGCACGGCGACCCGCGTCTGGGAGCGGCTGACCTCGGATGCGCCAGTCTCGCGCATTCGCCAGACCGTGCGTGAGGGGCGCGACACGATGCGCGCTTTGATGCTGGCGCAACTGCCCGAGGACCTGCGCGGGGCGCGGGTGCTCGATGCGGGCTGCGGGACGGGGGCGGCCTCGGCAGAGCTGGCCGCGCGCGGGGCTGAGGTCGTGGCGGTCGACATCTCGCCCAAGCTGGTCGAGATCGCGGCCAAGCGCCTGCCCGAAGGGCTGCCGGGGCGTGTGAGCTTTCGTGCAGGCGACATGCTCGGCGCCGCGCTGGGCCGCTTCGATCATGTCGTCGCCATGGACAGCCTGATCTATTACACCCGGTCTGATCTGGAGGCCGCGCTCGACGACCTGCGCGCACGTGCCGGGCAGACCGTCTTCACGCTCGCGCCGCGCACGCCGCTTCTGATGGCGATGTGGCATGCGGGCCGCGCCTTTCCGCGCGCGGATCGTTCGCCCACCATGATCCCGCATGACCATCGTCGGATCAATGTCACGGGCCTGCGCCGTGTTGGCCGGGTGTCGCGGGGTTTCTACATCTCTGAATGCCTGGAGCTGCGCGCATGATCATCCCCAAGGCAATGTTCTCCAAGATCGGGCTCAACTGGCTGCCCTTCGCGGATGCGGCCTCCGAAGGTCTGCCGCTGCGCCAGATCCTGCGGCTGAGCCTGTTTCAGGTCTCGGTCGGCATGGCGACTGTGCTGCTTTTGGGCACGCTCAACCGGGTTATGATCGTGGAGCTGTCGCTTGCAGCCTCGCTCGTGGCCTTCATGATCGCGCTGCCAGTGCTGATCGCACCGTTCCGCGCAATTCTGGGCTTCAAGTCGGACAATCACCGCTCGGCCATTGGCTGGAAGCGCATCCCCTATCTGTGGTTCGGCTCGCTCTGGCAATTTGGCGGGCTGGCGATCATGCCCTTCGCGCTTCTGGTGCTGACCGGCGATGTCGTCCATGACGTGCCCTTCGCGGGCGAGGTCATTGCCGCGCTCGCATTCCTGATGACGGGCTTCGGGCTGCACATGACCCAGACCGCCGGGATTGCGCTGGCCGCCGACCGGGCCGATGACGAGACGCGGCCCCGCGTTGTGGCGCTGCTCTATGTCACCTTCCTTGCGGGCATGGCGATTTCGGCGCTGATCGTGGGCTGGCTGCTGCGTGATTTCAGTGACTTGCGGCTCATTCAGGTTGTGCAGGGCTGCGCGGTCTTCACGCTGGCGCTGAACGTGATCGCGCTGTGGAAGCAGGAGAAGATCAAGCCGATGACGCGCGCGGAGCGCGAGGCCCCCAAGCCCGCCTTCCGCGATGCCTGGCGCGATTACATGAGCGGCGGGCAGGCCGGGCGCTTGCTGGCCGTGGTCTTTGTCGGTGGGCTGGCCTTCAACATGCAAGATGTGCTGCTGGAGCCCTATGGCGGCGAGATCCTCGGCCTGTCGGTTGCCGCGACCACAACCCTGACCGCAGTCTGGGCCGTGGGCGCGCTTCTGGGTTTCTGGCTTGCGGCGCGCTGGCTTGCGCGTGGGCTTGACCAGTTCCGCATGGCCGCGCGGGGCATTCTTGCGGGCATCTTCGCCTTCTCGGCGGTGATCTTTGCAGGGCCGCTGCAATCGACAGGCATTTTCTTTGCAGGCGCTTTCGGCATCGGCTTCGGCCTTGGCCTCTTTGCGGTTGCGACCCTCACGGCGGCCATGGAAATGCCCCGGCGCGGGATCGTCGGCGGCGGCATGGCACTCGGAGCCTGGGGGGCTGCGCAGGCCACGGCGGCAGGGCTTGCTGTGGCGCTCGGCGGCGGCATTCGCGACACGGTGCAGGGGCTGGCCAATGCAGGCCATCTCGGCGCGGGCCTGATGACGCCGGATATCGGCTATTCGGTCGTCTACCATCTCGAGATCGGGCTTTTGTTCGCGACCCTCATCATTCTCGGCCCGCTGGTGCGGACCCGGATTTTCGACCCAACCCAAGAACGCAACCAACGGATCGGCCTTGCCGATTTCCCAACCTGACCCTCAAGGAGGAAAACCCATGGATACCCCCTATGGCTGGCTGTTTTTCGGCAATTTCGACCTCGCGCTGATCTCGCTCTACATGTTCTGGATCTTCTTCGCCGGGCTGATCTACTACATCCAGCGCGAGAATATGCGCGAAGGCTACCCGCTGGAAAACGAGGATGGCAGCGAGACGAATTCGATCCTGTCGATCCCGGAGCCCAAGACCTTCAACCTGCCCCATGGGCGCGGCGAATACAAAGCCCCGAATTTCGAGCGTGAAGCCCGCGATCTGGCCATGGCTCCGACCTCGGGCGGCACGGGCTTTCCCTTCGCGCCCACGGGCGACGCGATGAAAGACGGCGTTGGCCCGGCCTCCTGGTCCGCGCGCCGCGATGAGCCCGAACTTGACGGGCACGGCCATGCCAAGATCCAGCCGATGGCCAAGGTCGAGGGCTTTTTCTTTGCCGCAGGGCGTGACCCGCGCGGGCTTCCTGTCGTGGGCTCGGACCAGAAATCGGCGGGCACGATCAGCGATATGTGGGTCGATGTGCCCGAGCAACTGGTCCGCTATCTGGAAATCACGCTCACCGATGGCAGCAAGCGGCTGGCGCCCATGACCATGGCGAAGATCAAATCCGACATGGTCTATATCAACTCCATCGACTCGGGCTCTTTCGCGGATGTGCCGATGATCGCATCGGACGCGCAAGTGACCAAGCTGGAAGAGGAAAAGGTCTCGGCCTTCTATGCCGGTGGCTATCTCTACCGCGCGGACAAGCGCATCACCTCCATGTCCAAGATGCGCATGCTGAGCGAGGCGATGAGCAAACCAGCCTGAGCCTGACGCTTTGAGACGACCATAAAAAAACGAGGAACCGACCCATGTCACATGATGATTTCGCATTTGAACCGATCAAGGGGTTGCCCGAGCGGCCGCCCGAACACGAAACCATCCTGTGGCAGGGTCG
>PXDM01000386.1 GCA_003565055.1 Paracoccaceae bacterium | reverse complement strand
GCTGCATCCCGATGCGATACGCGCCTATTTCCAGCGGCTATACTGGGATCGCAATGCCGATCTCGACAGCCGTGACATCCTGAAACAAATCGCTGGTGCGGGGTCGCAACTGGATTTCCCCTTTGCCGATATCGCCGCTGATTTCCGCCTGATCGAAGATGCAAGCCGCCCACTGATCATTGGAACAGGCGAGTATGGTCTGGATGCGCAGGCGCGCGGGTTGCTGGAACATGGTGAATACCCCGGTGCGATTGCGCGGGCCATGCAGCGCTTCACAGTTTCAGTTTCGCCGCGAATCCGCAATGATCTGGTACGCTTGGGGGCGGCGCATGCCGTCCGCGCCAAGGAATTCGGGGATCAGTTCGTCGTGCTGGACAATGTCAGGCTGTATGATGACGAGGCAGGGTTTTCTCCAGAGAACCCTGAGGATTTGGGGAATTTGATACACTGAAGGAGGGGCGTTTGGGATTTGGTGTCAAACTACATGTCTGGGGGGATTACGCTTGTTTCACCCGCCCGGAAATGAAGGTCGAGCGCGTCTCATATGATGTGATCACCCCTTCCGCCGCGCGCGGCATTCTGGAAGCGGTGCATTGGAAACCGGCGATCCGCTGGGTGGTGGACCGCATTCATGTGCTCAACCCCATCCGCTTCGAGAACATCCGCAAGAACGAGGTCGGCGCGAAAATCTCGGCGCGCAATGCAAAATCGGCGATGGTCTCGGGTGATCTGTCGGGGCTGCATCTGTTGGTCGATGAAAACCGCCAGCAGCGTGCCACCATGGCGCTGCGCGATGTGGCCTATGTCATCGAGGCGCATTTCGAGATGACTGACAAAGCGGATGATGACAGCCCGGCTAAGCATTTCGACATTTTTAAACGGCGCGCGCAAAAGGGGCAGTGTTTCCACCGTCCGGCGCTTGGATTGCGGGAATTTGCCGCCAGTTTCGACTGGGTAGAAGAGGCCCCGCAATCGGCGCTGGCGGGCAGGCACGATCTGGGCTGGATGCTCTATGATATTGATTTCGGAAACGGCAACGTGCCGCAATTCTTCCGCGCCGAGATGGTGAACGGGGTGATTGATGTGGCCGCCGCGCGGGCGGCGGGGATGGTGCGATGACAATTCTGGCCTCGCTGGCGCGACTTTATGATCGGATGGCCAAGAAGGGCGAAGCGCCGCGCCCCGGTTTCTCGACCGAGAATATTTCCTTTGCGGTGGTGCTGGACGGCGATGGCACGCCCCTGCGTCTGGCAGACAAGCGAAGCCATGCGGGCAAGAAACCCGCGCCGGTGCCGATGGCGGTGCCCGAGCCACCGAAAGACCGTCGAGGGTTAAAGATCGTTCCCGGTTTTCTTTGGGATCCCAGCCCATATTCTTTGGGGGTTTCTGTTGACGCAGAGAAGAAGCTTTCTCTGACTTCTGACAATGCCCGCGATAAGTTTGCCGCCTTCAGGGAGAAGCACCTTGAACTATTGAAGGATACAGATGACTTTGTGCTTCTCTCAGTGGCGAAGTTTCTTGAGAACTGGAATCCAGCAGATATCGAACACCTGCCTGGCTTCTCGCTCGATCTTCTGAAAACAAATATCGTTTTTGAGATAGATGCAGGCGGTGAGAGAGGATTCGCACACGAACGCGCCTCGATCAGGAAACTTCCCGTCGCCGTGTCGGATGCCCATACCGCCACTTGTTTGGTTTCTGGAGAAGTTGCGCCGGTTACACGGCTTCACCCAATGTTTGGCGGCATATCTGATAAGCAAGCCGCTATCGTTTCATTCAATATCGGTTCCAAGGATGAAAGGGGCGCGGCGAGCAGTTACGGAAAGATTCAGGGTGACAATGCGCCGATATCCGAAGACGCAGCCTTCGCCTATGGCACGGCGCTGAACGCACTTCTGGCGCGCGGGTCGTCGCGCAATATCCGCATTGCGGATACCACGGCCGCCTTCTGGGCCGAAGCCCCGGACCCTGCTGTAGCAGATTTCGGAGACTGGCTGATGGGCGCGGCTGTAAACCCGCCCGATGAACAGGATGCCATCAATGAAATGCGCGCGGCGCTGGTCAATCTGTCCGAGGGCCGTGCTGGGGATGACCCGAGGCTCGACCCGGAAGCGCGCATCTACATGCTGGGCCTTGCGCCCAATGCCGCGCGGCTGTCGGTGCGTTTCTGGTGTCCCGGCACGATGGGCGGTTTCGCCCGCCATGTGACGCAGTTCTGGCAGGATCTGGACCTCGCGCCCACCCCTTGGAAAGGCCCGCCTGCGGTCTGGTCGCTGCTCTATGAAACCGCGCTGTTGCGCAAGGCCGAGAATATCCCGCCGCTCTTGGGTGGGCAGGTGATGCGCGCGGTTCTGACTGGCCAGCCCTTGCCGCGCATGCTGCTTTCCGCCGTGATCGGGCGCATCCGTGCCGATGGCGATATCAATGGCCGCCGTGCCGCGATCTGCAAGGCGGTGATCAACAGAACATCCAGACAGGAGGAAATTCCCGTGAGCCTTGATCCGGAAAACACGAACCCGGCCTATCGGCTGGGGCGGCTTTTCGCCGTGCTTGAACGTGCACAATCATCGGCCCTGCCAGGGCTGAATGCGACCATCAAGGATCGCTATTTCGCGGCGGCCTCGGCCACGCCTGCGCGGGTGTTTCCGCTACTTGTGAAGAACGCCACGCATCATCTGGCGCTTTTGAAAAAAGGCGAGAGCGGAGGGATTGGCCATTGGCTGGAAAAGGAACTGGGAACCATCTGGCTGGGGCTGGGGGCTGATATGCCGCGCGCCCTGTCGCTGGAAGATCAGGGACGCTTCATCGCCGGATATTATCACCAGCGCTGGACCAAATCGACCAAGGAAAAGGAAGCTAAATGAGCACCGTACAAAACCGTTATGATTTCGTGCTGTTCTTCGATGTGGCCAATGGCAATCCCAATGGCGACCCGGACGCAGGCAACCTGCCGCGTATGGACCCGGAGACCAATCAGGGGCTGGTGTCGGATGTGGCGATCAAGCGAAAGATCAGGAATTATGTCGAAGCCGCGCATGGCGGCGGTGCCGGGCATCGCATCTACATGACCGAACGCGCGGTGCTGAACGAGGCGCATCAGGAAGCCTGGACCGCGACAGGTGCCACGCCCACCAAGCCGAAGGACTATTCCCACCTGCCCAAGGATGACGCCGAGGCACGGACGCTGACCGACTGGATGTGCGCCAATTTCTTCGACATCCGCGCATTCGGGGCGGTTATGACAACCGGGGTGAATTGTGGACAAGTGCGCGGGCCGGTGCAGATAACATTCGCGCGCTCGGAGGAACCGATCCTGCCGCTGGAAATCTCGATCACGCGCTCTTCGGTGACAAATGAAAAAGACCGCGACAAGGAACGCACTATGGGCCGCAAGCATATCGTGCCCTATGGCCTCTATCGTGCGCATGGCTTCATCAATGCCAAACTGGCCGAGAAGACCGGTTTTTCCGAAGATGACCTGCAAACCCTCTGGGCAGCATTGCGCGATATGCTCGATCTGGACCGCTCCGCCGCACGCGGCGAGATGGCCGCGCGCCGCCTGATCGCGTTCTGCCATGACAGCGCGCTGGGCAATGCGCAGGCGCACAAGCTGTTCGAGCGCGTGACGGTGTATCGCCGCTCGGGTGAAGACACCATTCCCGTGGGCGATCCGCGCACGCATAACCTGCCGCCCGCGCGGGCCTTCGGCGATTATCAGATCAAGCTCGACCGCGAGAACCTGCCACAGGGTATCGAGATCATTGAGCCATTCTGACGACATTCCGGTTTCAGCCCTGCAGCATTGGCTTTTCTGCCCGCGCCAATATGCGCTGATCCATATTGAACGGATATGGGCTGAAAACAGCTTCACCGCCGAGGGGCGGCTATTGCACGAACGCGCAGATTCCGGGCGGGCAGAAACCCGTCCGGGCATCCGCGTGCTGCGCGCGGTGGAAATCCGGTCTGATCGGCACGGGCTGCATGGAGTCGCTGACGTCGTGGAATTGCGTGGCGGGCGCCCTTATCCCGTCGAATACAAACGCGGCAAACCCAAAGCACATCGCGCCGACGAGGTGCAGCTCTGCGCCCAGGCCCTGTGTCTGGAGGAGATGTTTGACTGCCACATAGCAGAGGGTGCGTTATTCTATGGCCAGACTCGGCGGCGCGGCATTGTCGCATTCGATGATGATCTACGCGCGCTGACCTGTGCGGTTGCCGCCGAGCTGCGCGTCTGCCGTGACAGCGGCGCACTTCCCGTCGCAACCTACAAGCCAGATCGTTGCGACCGCTGCTCCTTGCTGGACGATTGCCGACCACGGATCGCGTCCCGCCGTCACGGCATCGGTCGCTGGCTGGAAGGCGCGATCGGCGCACAGGGGGTGCCGGAATGAAAAAGCTGCTCAACACGCTATATATCACCTCCGAGGGCGCATGGGCGCATAAGGACGGTGCCAATGTGGTTGTGCAGCTTGAGGGAAAGGAACGCGGGCGCGCGCCTTTGCATCTGTTGGGGGCCATTATCTGCTTCGGTCAGGTGGGCGTCTCGCCGCAACTTATGCACGCCTGCTCTGAGGCAGGCATCTGCATCACCTATCTGGGCTGGTCGGGCCGATTTCTGGCCCGTGTGGAAGGGCCTGTTAGCGGCAATGTGCTGTTGCGGCGCGTGCAGCATGACCGGACCCTGCATGACCCGCTGCCCGTCGCGCGCGCCATGGTCGCTGCCAAGGCAGCTAATCAGCGCGGTTTGCTGCGTCGCGCGATACGCGATTATGGCGACCCCGAGGGCAGGCTGGACGCGGCAGAGCGTCGGTTGTCTGATGTCGCGCGACTTGCGCTTGGTGCGGCGGATGGCGACACGCTGCGCGGGCAGGAAGGCGAAGCCGCACATGCCTACTTCTCGGTATTCTCGGACCTGATCCGCGCGAAAGGGATGGTGTTCAACGGTCGTTCCCGCCGCCCGCCGCGCGATGTGACCAATGCGCTTTTGTCGTTTCTCTATGTGCTCTTGGCCGCAGATTGCCGTGCTGCTCTGGAAACCGTGGGGCTTGATCCGCAAATGGGGTTTCTGCACCGAGACCGCCCCGGTCGTGCCAGTCTTGCTTTGGATCTTATGGAGGAGTTCCGCGCCCCACTGGCTGACCGTCTTTGCCTGTCTCTGATCAACCGCCGCCAGATTTCTGAGCGCGATTTTAATCTGCAGGAAACCGGAGGTGTGATCCTGACCGAGGAGGCGCGCAAGTCCGTTCTGACCGCTTGGCAAGAACGCAAGCGCAGCCCCATCGAGCACCCGTTCATAAAAGAGAAACTGCCCTTCGGACTGTTCCCCCATGTTCAGGCACAGCTTCTGTCGCGGCATTTGCGTGGCGATCTGGATGGCTATCCTGCCTTTGTCTGGAGATAGCAATGTTGGTCTTGATCACCTATGATGTGAAAACCGAGACGGCTGCAGGCCGCCGTCGTTTGCGTCGCATCGCGCAAGCCTGTCAGGATTTTGGGCAGCGCGTGCAGTATTCGGTGTTCGAATGTGATATTAACCCGGCTATCTGGACATCCTTGCGTGCGCGACTCTTGGCAGAATATGACGAGAAGCAGGATAGCCTGAGGTTCTATCATCTGGGATCGAACTGGAAGCGCAGAGTTGAGCATCATGGCGCCAAACCCGCAACGGATTTTGACGGGACGCTGATCCTCTGACGTGCCAGGGCGTGGCGCGTGCTTGGACCTGCGCGAAGCCCAAGCGCACATCAAAACCCCAGAAACTTCGCGATTCCTTTAAATTTCTGAAATCGTGAATAAATATCTCCCCGCTTCCTCGCACGGCAAGCTTCGCATGGCTTTGTTGCACAACTTCGCGATCCTTCGCTGCTTTGATAAGGAACTACAACATGTTAAGAGACCAGCGTCGCCCCCCGCGTGGGGG
>PXDM01000343.1 GCA_003565055.1 Paracoccaceae bacterium | reverse complement strand
GCCTGCCCAATATCGAGAATATCCTCGCGCAACCGCTGCATCACCTCCGAGGCACCGACCAGCCGCTTCATGATCGTCCCGCCATCGGACAATTCACTGCGCAGCGCCCGCGCCTCCAGCGCGAGATTGCGCTTCTTGACGGCCTTTTCGGCCATGGCCATCATCTTTTCGGGGTTGAAAGGCTTTTCGAGAAAATCAAACGCGCCGAGCCGCATCGCTTCCACTGCGATAGGCACATCGCCATGGCCAGTGATCATGATCACCGGAATGGTGCTGTCGAGCGCCACGAGCTTTTTCAGAAGCGTCATCCCGTCCACATTCGGCATGCGGATATCCGTGATCACCACACCGGGGAAATCCGCCCCAATCGCGGCCAGCGCTTCCTGCCCGTCGGCATAGGTCTCGGTCGAAAAGCCCGACAGGGCCAGCCATTGGCTGATCGACTGGCGCATATCCTGTTCATCATCGACGATTGCAACGCGCATCTGACGGCTCATGACCCTGTTTTCCTTCCGACGAGTTGCGCCCATAGGGGCCAAATGGCCGCGCGGCGCAAGCACGCGCGGCACAAATCCGCGTTATTCGGCGGCATCTTGCTGCATCGCATACCGGGGCAATTCGACCTCGAACAGCGCACCGCCCTCGGGCGGGTTCAGCCCAGTGAGCCGCCCGCCGTGATCCTTCACAATGCCCGAGGAAATCGCGAGCCCCAGCCCCACCCCCTCGCCCGCGGGCTTGGTGGTGAAAAACGGCTCGAACAGATTGTCGATATCCGAAATGCCCGTGCCGTTGTCGCGCACAGTCAGCTTGGCCGTCTCGCCTTCGCTGATGATGATGTCGATCTGCGGCGAGCGCGCCTGCGCTGTCGCATGCACCGCATTGGTCACAAGGTTCAGGATCACCTGCTCGATACGCACGCTGTCGCCCATCACAATGACCGGCTCGGGCGGCACTGTTCGCACGACCAGAACCCGGCTTTCGCGCAGCAAGGGCTCGATCATCGTGAGCGCATCGGCCAGACAATGGCGCAGATCAATCGGCGCGAAAGCTTCGCCGCCCTTGCGCGCGAAGGATTTGAGCGTGCGCGCAATCGTGCCCATCCGGTCGATGAGATCGTCGATGCGCTGGAACGAGGCCAGCGCCTCCTCCGAGCGCTTCGCCCGCAGCAACAGCCGCGCACCTGCGAGATAGGTCTTCATCGCGGCCAGCGGCTGGTTCAACTCATGACTGACCGAAGCCGACATCTCGCCGAGACTCGCGAGCTTCGACGATTGCGCCAGCGTCTGCTCCGCCACCGCAAGGTCCTTCTGCATCCGCAACCGTGCCGCAATCTCGCGCTGCAGCCGGATATTGAGCGCACGCAGATCCCGGCTCTCGGCCTGAAAGGCCGCCGATTGCGAATAGGCGCGGCGGCTCAGGATGTAGAAGACAAAGGCCAGAAGCAGCGCAAATCCCGTCAACAACAGCGCCAGCGCCGCATTCACACTCTCGCGCACCGAATCGTAGCGCGTGAAACTGACCAGCCGCCAGCCCCGGAACGGCACCCGCACCTCCGAGCGCAACACCGCCTCGCCGCGCACGAACGCATCCGGCGGCGCCTGCGCCCAATCCGCCGTCACCCGCAAGGCCCGCGCAATCGCCGAGGGCGCGTCGCGCAGCGCCAAAGCATCCTCGATGGAGCGCCCGCGCCAGCGCGGCTCTGTCGCCAGAATGATCCGCCCGCTGGAATCAGTCAGCGCCACGGCATCCGCAAACCCCGCCCAACTGCGCTCGAATTTCGACAGATCGGCGGCGACCGTGACCACACCCAACAACTGATTGCCCTGCCGCACGGACCGGGTGAAGGAAAAGCCGAAGCCCCCGCTCTCCAGCTCCTGCACCAGAAAACCCGTGTCATTGGACCGCCGCGCCTCGACAAAGGCCGCCTCCGCGCTGCGATCCTTGCCCAGATGCACCCGGTCCGTGGCCGCCACGACACGCCCCGACCGGTCCAGCAACTCGATCGAGGCAGCCCCGATCTCCGATTGCAGATCAATCAAGCGCTGCGAGGTGGTCGCAAAGACTTCTTCCCGCAGCGCCGAGATCAACTCCGGGTCGCGCGCGAGCAACAGCGGCACCACGGAATTGCGCTGCAGCTCCGATTGGATATTGCCGGAATAAAGCACCAGCCGCAATTCCGCCCGGTTGCGCGTGGTCTCGGTGAAACTCTCGGACAGAAAGGCATTGAGAAGCCATGCACTGACCAGCGCCACCGCAACCAGCGCGCCCACGACCACCCGCCCCCAGAGGGGGATGCCCAGAATACTGGCGCGCGGCGTGTCGAGATCGGGCAGCTTGACCATGGGTCAGAGACTACGCCCATTCCGCAGCCCGCTCAAGCGATGACGCACTCCGCGCGGATCTTGAGCGGGCTCCGGCGCATCCATGGTCGCGGAGGCAGGTTTCTTGTCGGGGTATTCCCATTTGATCCCAACCTGCATCCTGCTGTTGGTCACAGAATAGCAGACCACCACATGTCAGGACCAGAAACCTAGAAATCCTTCCATACGCCTTTGCTGGCCACCGCCTTGGAACTGGCCATGCTCGCCTGCTTTTCTCCAGTGCTTCGGACAGAAGGCTGTTTGGTCGGTGCCCTCATCTCGATCACTTCGGCAGACTGAATGTTTGGTTGATCGCTGGTGCGAAAACCAGACAATTCCTGTGTCAGTTCTTCGGCTTTCTGCAGGAGTGATGTTGCCGCAGCATTGGTTTCTTCTGCGACCGCTGCGTTTTGTTGCGTCACCTGATCAAGTTGATTTACCCCGGTGTTGATCTCGGCCAGGCCTGCCGCCTGTTCCGAGGCCGCCCCGGCGATATCCGCGACAAGCTCGGAGACTTCAGACGCGCGCATCAGGATCTCTTCCAGGCTTTCGCCGGTTCGTTCCACCAGCCCCGAGCCTGCTTTGACCTGTACCGCGCTTTCCTCGATCAAGCTCTTGATTTCGCGTGCTGATTCCGAAGCCCTCTGAGCCAGGCCGCGCACTTCCGAGGCAACGACAGCGAAGCCGCGCCCAGCCTCGCCGGCTCGGGCCGCCTCAACACCGGCATTGAGCGCCAGAAGATTGGTCTGGAATGCGATATCTTCAATGACACCGGTGATGCGGGTAATCTGTTCAGAGCTTTTCTCGATCTCGCGCATAGCGCCAACTGCCTTGCGGACGATCTGGGCACCATTTTCGGCGTTGCTACGGTTGTTCTGGCTGGCCTTCTCGGCGTCCGCAGCGCGCTGCGCGGTCGAGCGAACACTTTCGGCCAATTCCGTCAGTGCAGCCGCAGATTGCTCAAGCGTAGCGGCTTGGGTTTCAGCGCGTGCAGAAAGGTCCTGCGCGGCAGCATTGATTTCGTTCGAACCGGCGCAAACCGAGCTTGTGACCGCACCAATTCGCGAAACAATCCCGGCGAGCCTTTCAACCACGTCATTATAGGCGATACGCAAGGCATCGTATTCTGCGGGGAAAGGATCATGGGCAGGGCTGGCGATCGGCGTCGTCAGATTGCCTTCAGCCAGCCGCGACAACCCTGCGGAAATGTCGCGCACAACGCGCGATTGCCGCGCGGCCTCGCTCTCGGCTTTTCTTCGCGCATCTTCTTTTTCTGCAAGCTGGCTGATCTGAGCCTCTTCAGACTTGAGCAGCTCCTGACGGAACAGTTCGACTGTCCTTGCCATGTCACCGATTTCGTCCCGCTGGTTCACGAAAGGTACGCTGAGCTTATACTCGCCCTTGGACATCTGCCCCATTGTCGACGACAGTCCGGCAATCGGGCGCAGAATGGATCGGCCGACAAGAAAAGCGGTGATCAAAGCCAGCGCCACTGCAACCGCAAGACTGGCGAGGGCGACGAAGCGAAAAGCCTCGGTCGTGTCACGAACGTCAGACCCGATGCGCTGGTTCTCGGCTTCTTGAAGGTCAATGAATTCGTTGATTGCCGACAGCCATGCCACAAAAAGCGGACGCACCTGCACAAGTGTGGCAAGCGCTGAATCGGAATCGCCGACGCTCTGAAGCGCGATAATCCGCTCAACAAGCGGGTTGGTCTGCGCCTGAATTTGCTCGATCCGTTCAAGAATATCGCGCTCTAGCACAGTGCCGCCGCCACTCTCCCGCATCTTCTCGACCAGAGCGATCTCGCTGCGGCGATAATCATCGGCCAATGACGCGATTTCATCGACCGCCGCCGAGCGCTCGTGCGGCTCAAGCATGGCAACATCGCGGATCGCTATAGCCCGATCATGGACCGAACCACGAAAGTTGATCGCGTAGCGCTGCTTGACAGCGTTCACATCGTTGATCTGGGCAAGATCAGCATTCAAGCCCTGAACATTGCCGATATAGGTCATTGTTATCCCGACGATCAGGACGATCATGACACAAAAGCCAACGCCCAGGCGGGCACCGATACCTAGTCGAGCATTCTGCAAGTGAACTCTCCGGCTAAAAAATTACTGTACATATCCCGCAGGTTAAACAGACTAGGCCGCCAGGAATGAAGCACAGCGCTTCTCTCACACCACCAGAGGCGATCTCCATTGACAGATCGTGGCAAGCGTTAGTCGGGTTCCTCCCCCAAAAGACAAGGAAAGTGATTCCATAGATTTCTTAAGGTCATGTGAATTTGCCAAGCCCGCTCTGAGCTCTGTCGTTTCATGGCAGCAAGTGATCACTGTCGTCCTGCGGGTGGCCGTGGACGGTTGCAGTCAGGGTCGTCTTGCAAGGGACGACAGTTTTCTGCGGTTGATCTTGAAGACCACAAGCGGCGCGATGATGCAGTCCCAAGCGAGCGCGCCTTCGCCCTGGCCCCCGAAATAGGCTGCGCCCGACCGTCCCTGTGGGCTCACTGCCCACCACCGAAAAAGGCGACAGCCCAACGCTGCCGCCTTCCCGTCTCGCAAGCAGAAAACGCCGCCCTCAGCCCGCGCTCATCTGGTTGTGTTTGCGCGCCACATAGGTCTTGGCCGTCTCGACCGCCACAGCCGCATCGCGGCAATAGGCGTCGGCCCCGATAGCGCGGCTGAATTCCTCATTGAGCGGCGCACCGCCCACCAGCACGATGTAATCGTCGCGTTTGCCCTCGGCCACCAGCGTGTCGATCACGACTTTCATATAGGGCATCGTCGTCGTCAGCAGCGCCGACATGCCCAGAATATCCGGCTCCTCACGCTCCAGCGCTTCCAGATAGGCCTCGACCGCGTTGTTGATGCCGATATCGACCACCTCGAAGCCCGCGCCCTCCATCATCATCGCGACAAGGTTCTTGCCGATGTCATGGATGTCGCCCTTCACGGTGCCGATCACCATCTTGCCCATGCGCGGGGCCCCGGGCTCGACCAGAAGCGGCTTGAGGATCGCCATGCCGCCCTTCATCGCATTGGCCGCGAGCAGCACTTCGGGGACAAAGAGGATCCCGTCGCGGAAATCATGGCCCACGATGGTCATGCCCGCAACCAGCGCTTTGGTGAGGATGTCATAAGGCGTCCAGCCGCGCTCGAGCAGGATGCCCACGGCCTCCTCGATCTCTTCCTTCATCCCGTCATAGAGATCGTCCATCATCTGCTCGACGAGTTCGTCATCAGAGAGGTCGGAGAGGATGATGTCGTCTTCTTCGGACATGGCGCGTATCCCTTGCAGCCAGCCCCTCAGGGGCCGGAATGACGTGTCTGACCAAGGATGTGCGGCAGAATGTCCCGGCGCTCTGTCCCAATTGCGACACTGGCCGCAATCATGGCGACGTGACGCCCGGCGCGCGGGCGCTCAGTCCTCGCGCCGCCGCCGTCCGCGCCGCGCGGGGCTCGGGGCCGCGCCACCGGTTTCGGTCCCGTCAGCGGCCGAGGAAAACCCGCCCAGAGCGCTCGCAATCGCCTCAAGCGTCGGGCGCGGGCCGGGGGCGCGGGTTTCCAGCGCGTCGCGCATGGCG
>PXDM01000556.1 GCA_003565055.1 Paracoccaceae bacterium | reverse complement strand
GCAGCTCGTGCAACGTCATGGTTGTTGGAACCATCACGCGGCGCCAGATCATCGGACTGATCCCCAAAAGCCGAACCTTCAGCTGAATAATATCCCCTGGCGCATCCATGGCCCAATCGTGCCATCAATGGCTACCAACGGCAATTGCCCCACACTTTGCGGTACTCTCCCTGATCCCGGCGCGAACCCGGTCTGCGCCAGGGTTTGCGTTAACCTTTGCGAATGCGCGCGGCCGGGGCTGTAAACACCGTGACATGTTTGGTGGCGGAATGCTGCTGTTTCCTGAGGCGTTTGCCCTGTGCGCGCGGCCCCAAAAGATGTAATTCTGAGCAAAACGCAGGGACATCGCAGACAGGATCGGAACGCCCGCGCCGAGGACATTCCCGCATCCGGGGCTGCCTGTGTCAGCCGCAATGCCGGGCCGGTGTCACTCGATCAGCAGGATCTCGAGCTCGTCGCCGGGGGCCAGCGCATCGCCGGGCGCGATATCGCGGCTGATCTCCTCATCCCCGTCACGCCGGTGCAGGACAATGCGGTAGCTGCGCGACGCGCCCTCTGCATCGCTTTCCATCATCGCGCTGACCGCCAGCGCCTGGCGCAAGCCGCTTTGCGTGACGCGCAATTCGGCCAGCCGCTGCCTGATGCGCAGCCTGTCTTCCAGCAGGCGCTGGCGCAGCTCATCCTCCAGCCCGTCGCGCGACAGGCGCAGGGATTGCAGGTCGCGCTCGGTCCCGGCCAGATCCGCCTGCGTCGTCAGCACGCGCGAGGAGGCGTTGAAGGCCGCCAGCCGCGCCGTGTCGATGGCATTGGCGGTCGCAAAACCGCGCTCGGTGAGGGTCTGGAGATTTTCGAGACGCTGCTGCTCGCTTGCGGCGGAAATCTCGTATTGCGCGACAGCGGTTTCCAGAAAATCGGTCCGCGACAATGTCAGTGCGATGCGTGCTTCGATATCATCACGGTCGCGCTCCAGCTTCTCGCGCGCATAGTCGATGCGCTGGCGGATGATATCGAGATCGTCCTGCGGCATCCGGGCGCGCAGGATCTCCGCGTATTCCTCTGGCGGTGCGCCGGTTTCCGCGCCCGACAGCAGGCTGTCGATCCGCCACAGATCGGCGACCAGCCAGGCCTCGGTCTGGCGCAGCTCTTCAAGTCGGGTACGCTGCGAGAGCATCTGGTCGAAGCGTGTCTCGGCTCTCGGGAAGGCGATCCCGCCTGCCATGCCGATCGCCGTGCGCGCCCGCATGCCCGGCTCGAAGGCGATCCGGCCGGGGGACGCGACCATGCCCAGCACGGTCACGGGGCGATAGGCGTCAATATCGATGAAGATGTCGCGCTCGCCCAGCACAACCACACGCTCGCGCCCGTCACGGCTGACCGTGAGCTGCTCGCCGGCCGTGGCCAGGGCGATGTTCTGGTTCAGCTGGTCAAGGGTCAGGCCCGCCGCCGTATGGGTGCCCAGATAGGGGATGCGGACGCGCCCGGTCTCGTCGACCGTGGCGGCATGGAGCATATTGTCGATCCCGGCGACTTGCACCCGCACCCGGTCGCCGGGGCCAAGGCGATAGGCTTCGGCGAAGGCGGCGCTGGCCAGCATCGACATGATGAGCGCCCCGAGGAGGGCAAGCCCGCCCAGCCTGACAGATTTGACGCGAAAGGGATAACCGCTCATCAGCATCTCTCCGGCTCTTGCTGCACCATAGGGGCGCAGAGAAAAGGGCATTTGATCCTTGTCAGACTGCCCCTGTTCGGGGCGCTTGTCCAGAACTGAGGTGAATTCCGGCCGGGTGCAGCACATATCTCAGGCTCCGCCGTCCCAGGGATTGATGATGCGGACGCCTGTCGCCTCGAAATCGGCGACATTGCGCGTGACGACGGGCATGGCATGAACGAGGCCCGTTGCCGCGATCAGGGCATCCCGGTCGCTTCGGGGATCGGGAACATGCAGAGCGGCGCAACACAGCGCCACCGGGCCGTCGACAGGCAGCACGCGGCCCTCAAAGGCCGGAAGCACCCGCGTATCCATCCAGGCCCGCAGGGCGCCCCCCTGGGTGCTGTCGCGCCGCTCGGCCTGCCTGACGCCCATTTCCAGCTCAAGCAGCGTGATGGCAGAGAGAAAGAGCGCGGCGGGGTCCTGTGCGGCGGCCCAGGCCAGGACATTGGCATCCGCCCGCCCGCCCTTCGCCTTGCGCAGTTCGGAAACCACATTCGTATCGAGAATGAACATCAGGACAGGTCAATAGGCCGCGCCCGGATCTCGGCACGGCCCGGCGTGAACTCGGCATCTGCGGCATCCGGATCGGCAAGCAGGTCAAGAATGCTCTCCTGCCGCCCCGTGAGCCGCTGATAGGCGTCAATGCTCAGCAGCACATGCGCAGGTCGCCCACGGTCCGTAATGAACACAGGCCCATTGAGCGCCGCGCGTTTCGCGCCGCTGGCATCCTGGTTGAACTCCCGGCTGCTGATCGTGGTCATGCCCATCATGCGCCCTTTCCAGACAAGTAATGTAGTAACATAACTACAAAAGAGCAATCTGTCAATGTGAACAGGTCGCCATGCCGCATGGGGGCGCATGCCGAAGGGGGAGCAGGATCGGTCATCCTGCGCAAAACTGTCCGATGGGCCACGCGCGCAGGCCTTCAGGCGAGGACAGCGCATCTGCCCGCCCGCCACGCGTAAAATCTCCTTTTCACGCATGGCGCTGCAGCCTATGCAGGCCGGATCATGAGGGTTCCGCTTGCACGTCTCCAAGGGCTCTGCCGACGCGCGGTCTGGCGCGGGCTGGATGCGTTCCGCCGCCCCGGTGACGGGCATCAGCCAACTGCGCCGCGCCCGGTGGCGGGGGACCGGCCATTCCGGGTTGTGTTTCTGGTCTGCGAAAGCCGGAAATGGACCCAGCAACAGGTCTTCGATCTGCTTGCCGATACGCAGGGTCTGGCGGTCAGTTTTGCCCTGATCCCGTCAGATCTGGCCGTCAGGATGAATGCTGCAGACCGCGCGCGCCATCAGGCAAGCCAGGGCGCGGCCTTTGCCGCGCTTGGCCCGGTCAGTTGCGACCTGCTGGGGGCAGGGGACCAATTGCGTGATCTGCGCAGCCTCGAGGCCGATCTGCTGATGCTCCAGCAACCCTGGGGGATGCAGGACATACCGCGACGTCTGGCCGGCCGGATCGCCTGCGCGCATATCAGCTACGAGCTGGGCGTGATCGATGACCCGCGTCAACAGGCCGCCCTGCCGGATTTTCACCCCTGGCTGTGGCGGATGTTTGTGCCCGGCCCGCTTCATGCCGGAATGATCCGCCGGACACCGGGAGCCATTGATCCCGCCCGCGTGATCGCCAGCGGCAGCCCCCGGCTGGATGCCTGGCGCGCGATGCTGCGGGGCGCCTCGCGCGCGCGCGCAGCGGCGCGTCACCGTACAGTGGTCTGGGCCCCGCATCACAGCCTTGGTGCCCGGTCGCTGCGGCTGGGCACGTTTGACTGGTCCGCCCCGGCCATGCTGAGCCTTGCGCGTGCGCAGCCTGACATGCGCTTCGTGCTCAGACCGCATCCCAACCTCTGGTATGCTCTGGAGCGCTTCAGACCGGGGACGGCCGAACCTTTCCGGCAGGCATGGCAGGCGTTGCCCAATACGCGGCTCTGCGAGGAGGGCGACCCATTGCCTGCGCTGATGGCCGCCGATGCGCTGATCACCGACAGCGCGTCCTTTCTGGCGGAATTCCTGCTGTCAGACCGTCCGATCCTGCGCCTGTCGCGGCCCGACAGCACACCGCTGTCGGAATTCGGGGCGCAGTTGCAGCCCGGCTTTTACGACTGCCCCGATGCCGCCACCCTGCAACAGCATTTCGCCGCTGTGATCCTGGCCGGACTGGATCCGCTGCATGCGCCGCGCCGCGCCCTGGCCGCAGCACTCTGGCCGCCCGGCGCCCCCGAGGCCGCCCTGCGCATCCGTGATGAAATCCTCGCTGCGATTGGCCGCTGAGCCGGGCGCGGCGTCAGAAGCCCACACGGGCGGCGTAGCGGTCCAGCGGATAGGGCGGCTCCAGCGCCACGGCAATGAAATCACCCGGCAGATCCTGCCGCACCAGACGCCGCGCGAAAGCGCGTTGCTCAGCCCGCGTCAGGCAGAGCGCCGAAAGCTGTTGCGCCACCCGGCGATCAGACGAGGTGGTGATATTGGCATAGCCCGGATCAGGCACCCGCCAGCCGGGGCCGTAATGCGCGGCCAGAAACGCCTCGGTGCCGACAGGGCGCAGCACCTCGACACCGCGCATCTGTACCTTCTCGACCTCGCGAAACCCGTCGAGCGACAGCGGCAGACGCGCGCGCGGGTGCAGCCAGACATGACCATCCCCGGGCGCAAAGACCGCGTGATTGTCGAGATGAATTTCAACCCCGCTCTGGGCATCGCGCACCCGGTGGGGGCGGCCAAGATGGTTCAGCCCGACAATGAACCCGCGGGCCACCAGACGCTCCATGATCTGCATCGCCTCAGCCTTGAAGGCCGCCGGCCCAGAGGCATCGCTGACATAGCCGACATCGAAATCATCATCTCCGGGGATGAAATCCCCGCCGCGATACTGGCCCAGAAGCGTGCCATAGAGCAGAAAGAGCGGCCGGCCGATATCTTCGTCAAAGACCTGCCTGACCCGGCTGTAAAGCGCCAGCATCTGGTCCTGACGCGCGTGCACCGCTGCCCGGTCGGGCGGCGGCCAGCCCTTCTTGTCCAACGGGCCCGTGGCCGCCAGATGATCGAAAATCCGCCCGTCACCGAAGGGAATGGCGATCTCGATGGCATGACACTGGCGCGCATCCCGCCCGCTCCGGCCGGGGAAATACCGCAGGTCGACGGCCAGAGGCGCGCCGCGCGCATCATGCAGGCTGAGCACCGCGCGCGGCGGGAACATCGCAAGCGCAGGGCGGCGAATCGTGTAGAGCAGCCGCGCGCGCCCCTCCGAGACCGGGATCAGCCCCAGATCACGCAGGCTGTGACCGTTCAGCCGCAGCGATACCTTGCCCGCTGCAACAGCCGCAGGATCGTCGAGACTGGCCTGCAGCTTCACCCCCAGAAACCCGAACTCCGCGAAATACTGCCCCGGCGCGGGCGTGGTTTCGGCACAGGACGGGGGCGCGGGCAGGGGCACCAGCGCGCAGGAAAACAGCGGGTCGTGCAATCGGGGCGTCTGCCAGCGGCCCGGCCCGGCCTTGAAGAGATGCCGCATCTGCCACTGGCGCAGATCCGGATAGCCCGTCAGCCCATAGGCCAGCCCCAGCACCGAGGCCTTCACCCGCGGCGAGATCCACTGCTTGACCGGCTCGGGCACACACCGCCTGTAAAGATCGAGGATCTGGCGTTTCAAGGGGTACTCCAGTTTCCAACGATCAACACACTGCCCCGGTTTCGCTTGCCCTGGGTCATACCGCGACGGCTTTGGGTTCTATACGCCGACCGTGCCTTCTCGCAAGGCAGGACTAGATGTTTGCAGCGCTTTGCGCGGCCTTCATGTGCTGATTTTGCGCGATCACTTGCAATTGGTTCAAGAAAGGCGCCCCGACACTGAGTTCCGGGTAATCATCGAGAACCTTGCTCAGTTTAGCCCAGTCCTGCGTCCTGACCGCATCGAATAGCTTGCGCCACGCAAAATAGCGCAGATGGTCCGGGCTCATGATTTCGGCATTCGGAGCGTCCTTGTAGACATCGAACAGCGAATCGGGCTCGCGCCAGCTGGGGCCGTAATTCCATGTCAGGTAGGCGTCTGTGTCTGCCGGGATCATGAAGTCCTGTCCCTCAAGTACATATGGGGCCAAGTCAAACGGCTCGTGCCACCAGCGCACCACAGATCCAGCATGCCAAGTCTTTTCGCCTTCGCTGAAATACGGGAAGATATCGATCCAGACCCCGTTTCTGTGGATGGCGCGCAACCGCTCAGCATGATCATCGACGCGCACGATACGAAACCTGCCGCT
>PXDM01000219.1 GCA_003565055.1 Paracoccaceae bacterium | reverse complement strand
CGGATGCGCGCCGGCGGTCAGGAAGACCTTTTCCCGGTTGCCGACGGCCTTGCCGTCGACGGTCACGGTGGTGTGGGCGTCAGTCCGCCACTCGAAGGGGTATTCCCCTTCGACCGCCACCTGCAGGTAACCGGTGAAGATCATCGCGAAGTTCTCGTCGCGCTCACGTCGCGAGAGGTCGATCCGCGCCTGGGTGGCGGTGTCGACCGGCTCGGCCTGCGCCAGATCCGGCAGCTTTCCGTCCGTGCCCTCATAATAGGCGACGTTCACGCCGAGCTGCTCGCCCTCCTCGGTGAGGTAAAGCGGCATGGGCACCTGCATGTTCTCCCTGGTCACCTTCCGCGGTCCGCGGAGCTGGAACGCTCGATTCCATTGAGCCCAACCGAGGTTTTCGAACCATTGCATGTTTTGAGATCCGCGCGGCCCCCTCTCGGGCTTGATCCAGCCGCGGCCATCCAACTGGAGCTGACGCAGCGCCTTGCCGGTTTTCGCGTCCCAGATCGTCACGGCCGTGCCGCCCCATGCGGCCAGATATTTGCCGGCGGGATCGGTCACGGCCTCCGCCATGAAGGCGGGGCCGCGATGATGGCGGAAGCGCATGCCAAGCTAACCGGCGAGCCAGGGATCGTTTTCGTCACGCGCGGGCCGGGGGCCTGCAATGCCAGCGCGGGCATCCATGTGGCGCGACAGGATTCGACGCCGCTCATCATGTTCGTGGGCCAGATCGACAACCGCCACCGCGACCGCGAGGCGTTCCAAGAGGTCAATTACCGCGAATTCTTCAAACCGCTGGCCAAATGGGCCGCCGAGATCGACCATACCGAGCGCTTGCCGGAATATCTGAGCCGCGCCTTTCATCTGGCGCAATCGGGGCGGCCCGGTCCTGTGGTGCTGGCACTCCCGGAGAATATCCTGTCTGCGCGCGCCGATGTGCCCGACCTCGCCCCCGTCGCGCCCACACCGCCCGCGGTGTGCTCCGAGCAGCTTGACGCGGTGCTCGAAAAGCTCTGCGCGGCCAAGCGCCCTCTGGTCATTGCGGGCGGGTCCGTCTGGTCGCGCGAAGCGGCGCTGGGGCTGGGGCGCTTTGCCGAGACCTTCGGCCTGCCCGTCTGCGCGACCTTCCGGCGCATGGACCGGATGGACAATCTGCACCCGAATTACGCAGGCGATCTGGCCGTCGGCATGAACCCCAAGCTGGCACAGCGTTTGCGCGAGGCCGATTGCCTGCTGGTCCTTGGCTCCCGCCTTGGCGATATCGTGACAGGCAGCTACGCGCTGGTCGATCCGGCGGCACCGGGCAAGACCATCATTCATGTGCATCCTGACCCTGACGAGCTTGGCCGCGTCTTCCGCCCCGATCTGGGTCTGGCGGCCCCGGCGGTTGATGTGATCCTCAAGCTTGCGAAGCGCGACGCGCCGGATCATGCGGATTGGTCGGACTGGACGCGGGCAGCGCGCGAAGATTACCTCGACTGGGTGCGCCCGCGCGAGACACCCGGCGCGGTGAAGCTCGAGCAAGTGATCGCGCAACTCTCCGATGCGCTGCCCGAAGAGGCCATTGTGACGAATGGCGCGGGCAATTACGCGGCCTTCCTGCATCGCTATTTGCGTGCGCGCGCCTTTCCGGGGCATCTCGCGCCGACCTCGGGCTCGATGGGCTACGGGTTTCCGGCTGCGATTGCCGCGAAGCTTGCGCATCCTGACCGCCCGGTGATCTGTTTTGCAGGCGACGGGTGTTTCCAGATGACCCTGAACGAGTTGTCGACCGCGCGGCAATATGGCGCGAATGTCGTGGTGATCGTCTGCAACAATGGCCAATATGGCACGATCCGCATGCATCAGGAAAAGACCTATCCGGGGCGCGTCAGTGGCACGCAGATGTTCAACCCCGATTATGCAGCACTCGCCCGCGCCTATGGTGCGCATGGCGAGCGGGTCGAGCGGACCGCGGATTTCGAGGGGGCTTTCGCGCGGGCGCAGGCGTCAGAACTGCCAGCCGTGATCGAACTGGTGCTCGACCCGGATGCGCTCTCGCCTGCGCTGACAATTGCAGGCGCGCAGGCATTGGCGAAATAGGCTGCGCTCAGAGGCCCAGCATCTCCGGCAACTGGGCCATGTCGTCGAAGACCCGCGCGCCCTCAGCGACAAGGCGCGCACCGTCGCCCTCGGGCGCGTAGCCAAAGCAGCGCATCCCGGCGGCGCGTGCAGCGCGTGCGCCAGTGGGGCTGTCTTCGATCACGACACAGCGTTCCGGGGCATGGCCCATCCGAGCGGCGGCATGGAGAAACAAATCCGGCGCGGGTTTGGGGCGGGCGACCTCATCGGCGGAGAACAGTGCGTGACGCAGGCGTGAGAAAATCGCGTCATGTTGGCCCAGTGAGGTCTGCATCTTCGCGCGACGCCCGTTTGACGCTAGGCAATAAGGCAGGGCCGCCACATCCAAGCGGTCGAGCAGGGCCGGAATGCCTGCGATCAAGGGCACGCCTTGGGCAAGCCGTTGATCGAGTTCGGCGTCGAAGCGCGCGGGCCAGTCTGGCGGCAGTCTTGCGCCCATGTCGCGCGCTTTGGCCGCGACACCCGCTGTGGTGCTGCCGATGAACGTCGCTGTGACGTTATCGAGCGTCATCTTCAGGCCATGTCTGGCGAGTTGATCGCGCAACACCTCTTGGGCCATCCCCTCGCTGTCCACGATGACACCGTCACAGTCGAAGATGATCAGGGCAGGGCGCATGGGGCCTCAAGGCGCAGGAAGGTGACATGGGTCTCGCCGTAGCGGCGTTGGTCGACAAGCGTGAAGCCCGGAGGCGGGGTCTGGGGGCTGGCCTCCTCCCAGACGATCAGCGCGTTCGAAGCAAGCCAGCCTCCTGCCTGCGCCGAGGCAAGCGCCTGCGCGCCCAGCCCCTTGCCATAGGGCGGGTCAAGGAAAACCAGATCGAAACCCGGCCCGCGATTGTCGCCCAAGGCCGTGGCATCGCGGCGGAACACGCGCGTCACGCCCATGGCGCGCATCTTCGCGATATTCTCGCGCAGAAGCGCGCGGGCTGGCGCGCCGTCATCGACGAATGTGCAATGCGCCGCCCCGCGCGAGAGCGCCTCCAGCCCCAGCGCACCGGTGCCCGCGAAGAGATCGAGCACGCGCAGCCCGTCGAGCGAAAGGTTCTGGCTGTTGATCAGCAGGTTGAAGACCGCCTCGCGCACCCGGTCCGAGGTCGGGCGCAGATGCGCGCCCGCATCTCCCGCACCGACCTCCGCGAGTTTCAGGCCGCGCGATCTGCCGCCGATGATCCTCATGCTTTGAGCAAGAGCTTGAGGTCGAGCGCAGGATCGGCCAACGCCTCGGGATCGACGCTCCGCCCCTGTTCCAGAAGCCGTTTTGCCACCATGAAGGCGCGCGGGTCGCCCAGTGCATCGACGGCAAGGAACTGATCGCCCTTGAAATACCAATGGCTGCGGGCCTCGGCCTCGCGGGTGATCACGCGGTCAAAGCCGGTGTTCAGCCCGGCGATCTGGAGTTTCAGGTCGTATTGATCTGACCAGAACCACGGCACAGGCGCATAGGTCTTGCCCGCGCCGAGCATGTTTTCGGCCACCAGCTCGGCCTGATCAATGGCGTTTTGCACCGATTCCAGCCGCAAACGCCCGCCCTGCCAGGGGAAGGAGGCACAATCGCCCGCAGCCCAGATATGCGGGTCCGACGTGCGGCCCTGCGCATCGGTGCGGATGCCATTCTCGAGCGCCAGTCCGGCCGCTTCGGCCAGTGCGGTCGCAGGCAGGATGCCGATCCCCGCGATCACGAAATCCGCGTCAAGCTGCGTGCCATCGCTGAGCGTGACGCCCTCAACGCGGTCCGTCCCGTTGATGCGCGCAAGGCCCGTGGCCTCAAGAATGCGCACGCCATGCGCGGCGTGGAGCGCGCGGATTGCGTCGGAAGTCTGCGCACACGCCACGCGGTTCAGGATACGCGGCGCCATTTCCAGAACCGTGACATCGAGCCCCTTTTTCGCGGCGACTGCTGCGGCCTCCAACCCGATATATCCGCCGCCGATGATGACCACGCGGCGACCGGGCTGGAATTCCGGCGCCATTGCATCAACATCGGCGAGACCCCGGACAACATGGACGCCGGGCAATGCGCCACCGATCTCGGGCGGCAGATGGCGCGGGGTCGAGCCTGTGGTGAGCGCCAGCGCATCATAGCGGATGCGCGCGCCGTCGAGGATGATCTCGCGCTGGGCCGGGTCGATGGATTGTACCTGCGTATTGAGACGCAGCGAGATGTTCTGGTCGGCATAAAAGCTCTCGGGGCGCAGGAAGAGACGCTCAAGCGCCATGTCGCCCAGGAGATAGGCTTTCGAGAGCGGCGGGCGTTGATAGGGCGGCACGGGTTCTTCCCCGATCAGGATGAGTTCCCCGTCAAATCCGAGCGCGCGCAATTTGGCCACCAGCGCGGCCCCGGCCTGTCCTGCGCCGATCACAGCGATTGTTTTCATTCGACCTTGTTCCCTCTGGCCCCTGCCGCCCGACACACTATGTTTCCTGAACAAGTAACCAAAACAAGGCGAGGAGCCAAGATGACGATCAAGACCGGGGACAAACTGCCAGACGCAACATTGTCGCGCATGGGGACTGAGGGGCCGGAACAAGTGGAGCTTGCGAGCCTGACAGGCGGGCGCAAGGTGGTGCTCTTTGCTGTGCCGGGCGCTTTCACGCCGACCTGCCATTCCGCCCATATGCCGAGCTTTATCAGCGCGAAAGACGCGATCATGGGCAAGGGCGTGGACGAGATCATCTGCGTCTCGGTCAACGACCCTTTCGTGATGAAAGCCTGGGGCGAGGCGACCGGCGCGGCGGAGGCCGGGCTGACGCTGCTCGCAGACGGCACGGGCGCTTTCACCAAGGCCATCGGCATGGATTTCGACGCGCCGCCCGTGGGGCTGATGGGCCGCTCGAAGCGCTACGCGATGCTGATCGAGGATGGTGTGGTCTCGATCCTGAATGTCGAGGAAAGCCCCGGCACTTGCGAAGTGTCAGCCGGTGAAGCGCTGCTGGCGGCGATGTGATGGATGGCTGCGCGCTCCAGGTTTCGCTCATCGGCGATCTGGGGCAGGTCGCGGCATCCGATTGGGATGCCTGCGCCAACCCCGGTGGCGCGCAGCCGCCGCTTGACCCGTTCACAACGCATCGCTTCCTGCGCGCGCTGGAGCAATCCGGCTCAGTAGGCGCAGGCAGCGGATGGGATCCACGCTATCTGCTGGTGCATCAGGGCGCGCGCTTGGTCGCGGCGGCCCCGATGTATGTCAAATCCCACTCGCAGGGCGAGTATATTTTCGACCATGCTTTTGCGCAGGCCTATGCGCGGGCGGGCGGGCGGTATTACCCGAAACTGCAGGTGGCCGCGCCGTTCACCCCTGCGACCGGACGGCGGTTTCTCTGCCTGCCGGGCTTTGAGGAGGTCGGCATGGCCGCGATCCTTGAGGCAATGGCCGCCACGGCGCGGGACAATCGTCTGTCCTCGGCCCATGTGACCTTTTGCATGGGCGAGGAAGCGCAGCGGGCTGAGGCGCATGGCTTCCTGCATCGGGTCACGGAGCAATTCCATTGGGAAAATCCCGGTTATGCGGGATTCGATGATTTTCTGGCGGCGCTCTCATCGCGGAAGCGCAAAATGATCCGCAAGGAACGCGCGACAGCGCAGGGCTTTGGCGGGACGATCCGGCAGTTGGCCGGGGACGATCTGCAGCCAGCGCATTGGGATGCGTTCTGGGCGTTTTATCAGGACACGGGCGCGCGCAAATGGGGCACACCTTACCTGACGCGGGCGTTTTTCGATTTGGTGCATCAGACCATGCGCGAGGATGTGCTTCTGGTGCTGGCAGAGCGTGAGGGCCGCCCCATCGCGGGCGCGCTGAACTTCATCGGGCGCGAGACGGTGTTCGGGCGCTATTGGGGCTGCCTTGAGGATCATT
>PXDM01000059.1 GCA_003565055.1 Paracoccaceae bacterium | reverse complement strand
GGCACATCGCGCACAGCATCGGCAAAGGGCAGATCGAGCCGCGCCATGCGCGCATCGCCCGACAGTGACGGGGTACGCCCGCCCTGACGAAACCAGTTTTGCGCAACGACGACCGTGATCCCGGCCGCAAGGAAATTCAGCGCCACGCCTGAAATCAACTGATTGCCCCGGAAGGTGATCGAGGCCACCCCATGGATCAGCGCCAGCACCATCGAGGCCGCAATCGCCGCGGCCAGCCCGATCCAGACATTTCCGGTCACGAAGGAAATCGCCGCGGCCATGAACGCCGCGATCAGCATCTTGCCCTCGAGCCCGATATCAAAGACGCCCGCGCGCTCCGAGATCAGCCCGGCCAGACAGGCCAGAAGCAACGGCGTCGCCAGCCGCAGCGTCGAGGAGAACACCGTCACCCAGGTTCCCGAGCGACTGCCCTGCAAGCAGGTCGCCGCGTCAAAGATCATCTGACAGAAACTCGCATCCATCGCTCAGGCCCTCCGCCCGGTTGCAAAGAGCTTCGCAAGCGGCATGCGCACCATATTGTCGAGCGCGCCCGCGAACAGGATCACCAGCGCCTGAATGACGATGATCAGATCGCGCGGAATCGAGGTCCAGAGCGCAAGCTCCGCCCCGCCCTGATAGAGAAACCCGAAGAGAAGCGCTGCCAGCAGCACGCCAAAGGGATGATTGCGCCCCATCAGCGCGACGGCGATGCCTATAAAGCCCGCGCCCTCGACCGCATTCAGCACCAGCCGTTGCTGCTCGCCCATCACGGAATTGACTGCCATCAGCCCGGCCAGACCGCCCGAAATCAGCATCACGATCACGGTGATCCGCACGGGACTGATGCCCGCATATTGCGCCGCAGGCTCCGATTCCCCGAACGCCCGGATCTGATAGCCCAGCCGCGTGCGCCACAGCAGAAACCAGACGCCCACACACATCGCGAGCGCAATCAGCAGCGAGATGTTCAGCGGCGGCACGGTCGAGAAGGAAATGCCCAGGGGCCGCAGGATCTCATGCATCTTGGGCAGGAAGGTTTCCGCCGGGAACCGCGGAGAGGCCGGATCCATCGTGCCAGTCGGCCGCAGGATATTGACCAGCACATAGCCCAGAAGGGAGGCCGCGATGAAGTTGAACATGATCGTGGTGATCACGATATGGCTGCCGCGCTTGGCCTGCAGATAGCCCGGAATCAACGCCCAGAGCGCCCCGAATGTCGCCGCGCCCAATGACGCGCCGAGCAGCGCAAGCGACCAATGCGGCCAGGGGATGTAGAGGCAGACCAACGCCACGCCCAGACCCGCGACAAGCGCCTGACCCTCGCCGCCGATATTGAACAGCCGCGCCTGAAACGCGACCGCGACGGCCAGTCCGGTGAAGATGAAATTCGTGGCATAATAGAGCGTGTAGCCCCAGCCATAGGAGGAGCCAAACGCACCCTCGATCATCACTTTCACGGCCGCCCAGGGGCTCTCGCCAATCGCCCAGATCAAGACGCCCGACAGAACGAAGGCCAGCGCCACAGATGCCAGCGGCACCAGCAGCACATCGGCCCAATGCGGCAATTTACGCGACGCGCTCATGTCATCCCCGCCATCAGCAGCCCCAATTCCTGCGCATTCGTCGCCTCGGGCAAGCGCTCGCCCATCAGCCGCCCGTCGAACATGACCAGAATGCGGTCGGACAGGGCCATGATCTCATCAAGCTCGACCGAGACCAGAAGGATCGCGGCCCCGGCATCGCGCAGGCGGATCAGCCGCTGGTGAATGAACTCGATCGCCCCGATATCCACCCCGCGCGTCGGCTGCCCCACGAGCAGCAGATCCGGCGCATGTTCAATCTCGCGCGCGAGCACGATCTTTTGCTGATTGCCGCCGGAAAACCCGCTCGCCTTGAGTTGCGGATCGGGCGGGCGCACATCAAACGCGGCCATTTTCTCCGAGGTATCGCGAATGATCGCCGCCTGATCCATCCGCCAAGCTGACGGGTTATAGGCCGGGTCATGGTGATAGCCGAGCGCCGTGTTTTCCCAGGCGTGGAAATTCAGAACGAGGCCGCGCCGATGGCGATCCTCCGGCACATGCGCGATGCGCGCAGCACGGCGGCTCTGCGCGTCACAGCCCGGACCCGAGAGCGGCAGCGGCGCGCCGCGCAGCCATGCGCGGCCCTGAGCCTCGCGCAGACCTGCCAAAGCCTCGAGAAGCTCCGACTGGCCGTTCCCCGCAACCCCGGCAATCCCCACAATCTCGCCCGCACGGATCGAAAAATCGAGCCCGCGCAGCCGCTCGACTCCTTGCCCATCGCGCAAACGCAACCCTTCGACGCGGAGCGTTTCCTCGCCCGGCGTGGCGGGCGTTTTCTCGACGCGCAACAACACCTTGCGGCCCACCATTAATTCGGCAAGCTCCGTGGGGCTGGTCTCGGAAGTCGTGCGCGTCGCGACCATCTCGCCGCGACGCATCACGCTAACTTCGTCCGTTATATCCATGATTTCACGCAACTTATGCGTGATCAGGATGATGGTTTTGCCCTGTTCCTTCAACCCGCGCAGGATGCGGAACAGGTGATCGGCCTCGGACGGGGTCAACACGCCGGTTGGCTCGTCGAGGATCAGGATATCGGCCTCGCGATAGAGCGCCTTGAGGATCTCCACGCGCTGCTGATGACCGACCGAGAGATCCTCGATCAAGGCATCGGGATCGACATTCAACTCGAATTCACGCGCCAGATCCTTGAGCAACCCGCGCGCTTTCGCCCGCGCCGGGCGCAGCAAGGACGCGCCCTCCGCCCCCAGAATGACGTTCTCCAGCACGGTGAAATTCTCCACCAGCTTGAAATGCTGGAACACCATGCCGATGCCTGCCTTGATGGCAACCGGGCTGCTGGTGATCTCCGTGCGCGTGCCGTTGATGAAAATCTCGCCCGCATCGGCGCGGTAGAAGCCGTAGAGGATCGACATCAGCGTCGATTTGCCCGCGCCATTCTCGCCCACAATCCCGTGGATCGTGCCGCGCCGGACCTTGATCGAAATGTTCTTATTGGCCTGAACCGCCCCAAAAGCCTTTGATATTCCGCGCAATTCTATCGCGAGCGGCGCAGATGCGGCAGTGTCCTGCCGCATCCCGATGTCCTGCGTTTGCGCCATACCGGATCAGAAGGCCGGGCAGGTGCTGTCGCTGCGGTAATCATGCACAGTGATGTCACCCGCGATGATCGCCGCCTTGGCGGCCTCGACCGCTTCCTGCATCTGCTCCGAGATCAGGTCGGCATTGTGCTCATCGAGCGCATAGCCGACACCGCCTGCCGCGAGATCCATCGTGACGACGCCGGTTTCCATGTCCGGCCCGTCGCTGAACGCGTCAAACACGGCCTGATCGACGAGTTTCAGCATCGAGGTCAGCACCGAGCCGGGATGCAGGTGGTTCTGGTTGCTGTCCACCCCGATCGACAGAACCCCCGCATCTTCGGCGGCCTGCAAAACGCCCAAGCCGGTGCCACCGGCGGCGGCAAAGACAATATCCGAACCTTGGCTGAACTGTGCACGCGCGATTTCACCGCCACGCACCGGGTCATTCCATGCGGTCGGGGTGCTGCCCGTGTAATTGACGATCACATTGATATCCGGATCAACGGCTTTCGCCCCTTGAGCAAAACCGCAGGCGAAGGCCGTAATCAGCGGGATTTCCATGCCGCCCACGAAACTGACAGTCCCGGACTCGGACGCCATGGCGGCCAGCATGCCCACCAGATAACTGCCCTGTTCTTCCGCAAACACCACCGAGCGCACATTCGGCAGATCCACCACAGCGTCGATCAGCACGAAGGCCGTATCGGGGAAGTCGGGTGCGACTTCTTCAAGCGTCGGCGCATTCGCAAAGCCCATCACCACGACAGGATTGGCCCCGGCTTCCGCCAGTCGACGGGCAAATTGCACGCGCTGCGCTTCCGAAGAAATCTCGATATCACGGTAGCTTCCACCCGTTTCTTCACGCCAGCGCTCTGCCCCATTATAGGCCGCTTCGTTGAAGGACTTGTCAAATTTGCCGCCCAGATCGAACATCAGCGCGGGATCAGCATGGGCCAGTGAAGCCGTCAGCGCCAGACCGGACGCCGCGCAGACCAGAGGTTTGAGGACTGTCATGCATATTCTCCTGTTGGGCCTCTGAGACAAACAGAGGGGAATTTCGCGGCGTTACTCCATGCACGCGATTGCCCCGATTAACCCCGCATTCGTGAGAGCGGTCAACCGCAAATTAACGTGTGGCCGTGCGCAGCGCGCAAGCGCGTGATCTCAGGCGAGTAACTTGCGCAAAATCAGCGCATCAACCGAAGCATCGCCCGGTGCGCTGTAATAGCCCTTTCGCCTGCCTTGCGGCGTGAATCCGGCACGCTCATAGAGCGCAAGCGCCGCGTGGTTATCCTCGGCCACTTCGAGAAAACACATCTCTGCGCCGCGCGTCTTGGCCGCTGTGAGCCCGTCGCGCAGCAGGTCGCGCGCGAGACCAGCGCGCCGGGCCTCAGGGTGCACGGCCAGCGTCAGGAGTTCAGCCTCACCCACCACGACCCGAAACAGGGCAAAACCCATCAGCGCGCCGTGCTCAGAGCGCAGATAAAGAAGATGCGCCGGATCGTTGAGAAAACTCGCAAAATCCGCAGCGCTCCAGGGTGGTGGCCGGGTGAAACAGACCGCATGAAGCTGCGCCAAGGCCTCGGCAGTCATGGCAAAAGCTGCGGCGCCGGGTCAGAGGGCGGTGCTGCGTCAGCAGCGCGGATATAGAGCGGTGCCGGGCGTGGCCCGCCGTCAACCCGCGCGCCGATGCGGGCAATCGCTTCGGCGAGCGGCATGCGAGCGGCGATGATCTGTGCGCCCGTCAGCGCAGCGACAGCCTCTGCCGCGGTCCCGGTGACGGGTAGCGCGCCATATCCCTGCACCTCCGACAAGGCGGCCAGCCGCGCCGGGCCGGGCGCGGGGTCGAAGGTCTGGAGATAGACCTGATCGCGGCGCGCATCCTCCGCGACGATCATCGGGCGCGCCAGCCCTTCCGCGCGCGCCTCGAAGACCGAGACGCCCCGCGCCGGGATGCCAAGCCCCAGCGACAGCCCACGCGCGGCCGAGACTGCGATACGGATGCCCGTGAAATTGCCCGGTCCGATGCCCACAGCAAGCACCGCGAGATCGCGCCAGCTTGCCCCGGCCTCGACGAGCAGGTCGTCCAGAAGCGGCATGAGGCGCTCCGCCTGTCCGCGCGCCATCACCTCATGCGCATGGGCCAAGAGCCTGCCTTCGCAAAGCAAAGCGGCCGCGCAATGCGCGGCCGATGTGTCAAAGCCGAGCGTGAGCGCGTCAGACCGCAACGGGCCGCACCTCGGTCACCTCGGGGATATAATGGCGCAGCAGGTTCTCGATCCCCATTTTCAACGTCATGGTCGAGGACGGACAGCCCGCGCAAGCCCCTTTCATCGTCAGATAAACGACGCCGCGCTCAAACCCGTGAAAGGTGATATCGCCGCCGTCCTGCGCCACTGCAGGGCGCACACGGCTGTCGAGCAACTGCTTGATCTGGCTTACGATTTCTGCGTCCGGTCCGTCATGGGCGGCGTGGCCTGCATCAGCTTCGCCCTCGATCACCGGGGCACCGGATTGAAAATGCTCCATGATGCCGCCGAGGATTTCAGGCTTCATATGCTGCCATTCCACCTCATCGGCCTTGGTCACGGTGATGAAGTCGCTACCCAGGAACACGCCTGTCACGCCGCTGATCTGGAACAGCCTGCGCGCAAGCGGGGAGCCATGCGCCGCATCCGCATTCGGGAAATCCGCTGTGCCGAGCCCGAGCACCTCTTGCCCCGGCAGGAATTTGAATGTGGCCGGGTTGGGGGTGGATTCCGTCTGGATGAACATGACCAACACCTCCTGTCGCTTGTTGGGGATATGCGCCCTGCCCTGCACTCTGTCAACCCGCCCCCCTTGACTTCGCAGGCCGCGCAAGACAGCACTGCGC
>PXDM01000247.1 GCA_003565055.1 Paracoccaceae bacterium | reverse complement strand
TGTGACACCGGGCATGATCGAGATCTTCCGCCGCGCCAAAGATGCTCAGGCCATCGAAGCGCTGGAGGTCATCTATTCCGAAGAAGTGGGCCATGTCGCTTATGGGTCCAAATGGTTCAATTTCCTCTGCGGGCGCGCGGGGCTTGATCCGCAGCCGGTCTTTCTCGATCTGGTGCGGCGCTACTTTCACAGCCCCCTGCGCCCGCCTTTCAATGAAGAGAAACGCGCGCAAGCGGGGCTGCCGCCGGATTTCTATTGGCCGCTGACTGAGCCCGCCTGAGCGCCGCGACGGCCCGAGACGCTTGATTTTCATGACAGATTGTCGCAGTTGCCGCCAAAAATCGGCAAAATTTCGCTGATTTTGGCTTGCGCGAGGCCCGTCGCTGCGTCAGCAGCGGTTTAGAGGTTGCCCCACAAGGCCGCGCAGCTTATCCGAAATGCCGGGGGATGGGCGTTCGTGAGCGCTCCATATGCGCTTGTTTGAGTAAGCCACGTCGTTGGTGTGTAACGCCACCCGAAACCAGAAACGGAATTATCGCCTTGAAAAGACACCTAGTTCGCGCCAACCAGCGGCTGGAGCATTATCTTCCTGAGCAACGGCTGTTTCTACGATCGGACAAGATGACCCGATACGTCCGCTTGCGTCCTGCGACGCAGGCCATCGGTCTGATTTCAATCGCCAGTTTCTTCGCATGGGGCGTTATCGCGACGTCGATCCTGCTGATGGATACCATCGGTTCGGGTAATCTGCGCGACCAGGCGATCCGCGATCAGGCCAATTACGAACAGCGCCTGAACCAACTCGCCAATGAACGCGACACCCGCGCGCAGGAAACCGAAGCTGCGCAGGCCCGCTTCACCGAAGCGATGGAGCGTATCTCGGAGATGCAGATGCAGCTTCTCGCCTCCGAAGAGCGTCGGCTGGAGCTGGAAACCGGCATCGACGCCATTCACAGCACGATCCGGCGCGTCACCAATGAGCGCGACGAAGCCCGTGCCCGGCTTGCCGAAGTGACACAAACGCTCGAATCCGAGACCGGCTCGACCCGGACCGCAGCGGATCGCAATCGCGACAATGAAGAGATGCTCGACTATCTGCTCGCTGCGATGGAGCGCACGTCGCGGGTCACGCATGAGCTGAATGTGGACGCGGATCAGGCCCGCAATCAGGCCCAGCATCTCGCGCTTGAAAATGATCTGCTGAAAGATCGCAACCACATGATCTTCACCCAGCTCGAAGAAGCTCTCGACGCTGTCGTGGCCCCGATGGAGCGCGTGTTCCGCAGCGCCGGGGTCTCGCCGGACCAGATCCGGCGGCTCGTGCGGCAGGGAGCATCCTCGCAGACAGCCTCGCTGCGCCCGATTGCCGTCTCCACCTCGGGCATGATGGGGCCAAGTCAGGACATTGCGCGCGCAAATGCGATTCTTGAGCGCATGGCCGATGTGCACGCCTACCGGCAGGGCATCGACCGCCTGCCCGTGGCACGCCCGGTCAATGCCGAGGCGGTCCGCCAGACCTCGGGCTTCGGGATGCGTCGCCACCCGCTGACCGGGCGCTCGACCATGCATAACGGGCTCGACTGGGCCGGGCCACGCAACACGCCGATTCTCGCATCCGCAGATGGTGTGGTGAAACATGCGGGTCGGCAGGGCGGCTACGGCAATCTCGTGATCATCGAGCATGAATTCGGGCTCGAAACCTATTACGCGCATTTGAACTCGATCAATGTGCGGGTGGGACAAAGGGTCTCGCGCGGCCAGCGGATTGGTGGTATGGGCACAACAGGCGCGTCGACCGGCGTGCATCTGCACTATGAAGTGCGCGTGAACGGTCGACCAGTAAACCCGATCACATACATAAGGGCTGGACAGCATGTTTTCTAAGAGTCGTATCAATGACCCCGCACCCAAAGCGTCACCTGACGCGACCCCTGCGAAGCCCGCAGATACGACCCCGTCCTTCATGCGCACCCAGGCTGCTGATTCGGGTCAGTCGCATGTAACCAAATCCAAGCCTGCCGCATCCGTGCTCGCCTCTGACATGACAGTGACGGGCAATCTCAAAACCACTGGCGATGTCGTGATCGAAGGTGTGGTCGATGGCGATATTCGCGCGCATCTGCTGACCGTTGGTGAAACGGCCACGATCCGGGGGGAAATCGTTGCCGATGATATCGTGGTCAATGGCCGCGTGATCGGACGCGTGCGCGGCTTGAAAGTGCGCCTGACCTCGACCGCGCAGGTCGAAGGCGACATCATTCACAAGACCATCGCCATCGAATCCGGTGCGCATTTCGAAGGCTCGGTTCAGCGCCAGGACGACCCGCTTCAGACCAATCGCGAAAGCCAGATGCGCAGTGAGGCAAGCTTTGCCCCGGCTCCTGCGCCTGCTCCCAAGCGCAGCGAAGGCTCGGAGGTCGTGAAGCAGGCCACCGAGGCCAAGAAAACCGCGAATCACTGATTTTCTTGCTTGTGGGTATCGAACACGCCGCGCCTCAGGGCGCGGTTTTTCGTTGCGCCATTGCCTTGGCTGGACCCTGAGTGGCGTCATTGAAAGGAAAGTCTGGTGCGGGTGGAGAGACTCGAACTCTCACGCCTTGCGGCGGAGGATTTTGAATCCTCTGCGTCTACCGTTCCGCCACACCCGCAACCGTGACTGGCGGCAGATGTATCGCGGAAATTTGGGCCTTGCAACTGCCCATTCGGAGCGCCGCAAAATCTTGGGCAAAATAGCGCAAGATTGACGATTTGATGCGAATAGGCTATGGACTGCGCTCATCTTGCCTTCGGCAAGTTTTCCGCAAGCGGGGCGCGGTATACATGCGTCCCAGAACCGATCACGGCCCGATGCCGTATCACATGGACGCTCATGACCCAATTTTCCGACCTACGTCTGGACCCCAAGGTCCTCAAAGCCATAGATGAAGCTGGCTATACCACGCCGACCCCGATTCAGGCACAAGCCATCCCCCACGCGCTCGAAGGCCGAGATGTGCTCGGCATCGCGCAGACCGGGACCGGCAAGACCGCCTCGTTCACCCTGCCGCTGATCACCCGTCTGGGCCGTGGCCGCGCCCGCGCCCGTATGCCGCGTTCGCTGGTGCTCGCGCCGACGCGCGAACTCGCCGCACAGGTGGCCGAGAATTTCGACACTTATGCCAAACACACCCGGCTGACCAAGGCGCTGCTGATTGGTGGCGTGGCCTTTGGCGAACAAGACAAGCTGATCGACCGGGGCGTGGATGTGCTGATCGCGACGCCGGGCCGGCTGCTCGACCATTTCGAGCGCGGCAAGCTCTTGTTGACCGGTGTTGAAGTCATGGTCGTGGATGAGGCCGACCGCATGCTTGATATGGGCTTCATCCCCGATATCGAGCGCATTTTCGGCCTGACCCCTTTCACGCGCCAGACCTTCTTCTATTCGGCGACGATGGCCCCGGAGATCGAGCGGATCACCAACACGTTCCTGTCGAACCCCGCCCGGATCGAGATCGCGCGCCAGGCCACGGCGTCCGAGACCATCGCGCAAGAACTCATCGAGCTGAAACCCGCCAATCGCGCGGCAGCCGCCAAGGTCAAGCGTGACGCGCTGCGCTCGATCCTCAGCGCAGAAGGCGACGCCATCGAAAACGCCGTGATCTTCTGCAATCGCAAGGTCGATGTCGATATCCTCGCGAAGGCGCTCAGCAAGCACAAGCTCGACGCGGCCCCGATCCATGGCGATCTCGACCAGTCGCTGCGCACGCGCACGCTGGAACGCTTCCGCGCGGGCGAGCTGAAGCTGCTCATCGCCTCGGATGTGGCCGCGCGCGGGCTCGATGTGCCCTCCGTGAGCCATGTGTTCAATTTCGACCTGCCCTCGCATCCCGAAGATTATGTCCACCGCATCGGACGCACTGGCCGCGCGGGTCGCTCAGGCAAGGCGATTTCGCTGATGGTGCCGTCCGATCAGAAATATCTCGATCAGATCGAAGCCCTGTTGCAGCGCCCCCTGCCCCGCGCCGAATCGCCCATTGAGGCGAATGCGCCGACCCCGCCCGCGGAAGAGGCCGCGCCGAAGCGCCCCAAGCGCACGCGCGCGCCGCGTGCCGAAACACAGACCACCGCTGCCGCTGCGCCAGAGCCTGCAGCGCCCGTCGCTGAGCCCGAGACGCATGAGCCGCAGCCTGCGCAGGGTCGCCGCGATGACGATCAGCGCCGTGACCGCGGCAGAGGTCGAGGCAATCGCGATGCAGTTGTCGGGATGGGCGATCATGTGCCCGATTTCCTGCTGCGCGAGTTCCGCGTCGCCTGAACACCCGATCTGCTGCGCATGAAAAAGCCGCCCTCACTGGGGCGGCTTTTTGCGTGGCATAGGCCCTCAGCGATAAAGCAGCGAGACCTTGTTGTGAAACAGATGGATCTTTGACGGATCGGCCTTCAGCTTCACGCTGCGCCCTTTCAGATCCGTGTGAATCCCCGCGAGCTTCGCGAGAACGGGCGCAGCACCAGGGCTCTCGGGCTTGTAATAGAGCACCGTCAATTCGCCCAGCGCTTCCAGCAGCTCCACTTCGCCTTGATAGAGGAAATCCGCGTCATCCGTGGCGACCAGATCCTCCGGGCGCACGCCGAGATTGACCTTGAGGCCCATATCCGCCTCTGTCGTCGGAATATCGGCCTTCGCGACGCCCCCACCGGCAAGCTTGACCGTGGTCTGCGCGCCCGTGGCCGTGATCTCGCCCGGAAGCAGGTTCATCGCAGGCGAGCCGATGAATTGCGCGACGAATTCGCCATTCGGGCGCTCGTAAAGCTCCAGCGGGGTGCCCACCTGCGCAATCCCGCCCCCTGCCAGCACCACGATGCGCGAGGCCAGCGTCATGGCTTCGACCTGATCATGGGTCACGTAGATCATGGTCGAATCGGGCATGGATTCCTTGAGCTTGGCGATCTCGATCCGCGTCGCCACACGCAATGCCGCGTCGAGGTTCGAGAGCGGCTCGTCAAAGAGATACACTTTCGGATCGCGCACGATCGAACGCCCGATGGCCACCCGCTGGCGCTGCCCGCCCGAGAGTGCCTTGGGCAGACGGTCGAGATAGGGGCCAAGCTGCAGGATATCCGCCGCGCGCTCCACGGCCTCGTCAATCTCGGCCTTGGATTTCTTCGCGATCTTGAGCGCGAAGGACATGTTGTCGCGCACGGTCATATGCGGATAGAGCGCATAGGACTGGAACACCATCGCGATGCCGCGCTGCGAGGGCGGAATGTCATTGACCACTGTCCCGTCGATCTCCAGCACCCCGCCCGAGATCTTTTCCAGCCCCGCGATCATGCGCAGAAGCGTCGATTTTCCGCAGCCTGACGGCCCAACGAAAACGATCAATTCGCCCTTCTGGATATCGAGATTGATATCGGACAGGACCTTGACCTCGCCATAGGCCTTGGCCACGTCGGCCAGCTTCAGATCGGCCATGTTACTTCCCCCCTAAATTGATCATCTTCTCACGACCAGACACGGCTGCCATGGCCCCAGATGGACCAGACCATCCTCCCCCGGACCCGAGCTGTTGAGCTCCTGACCGATGGTCTGCCACCTCCCTTCGGGCAGATACAGGGTCGCCGGATCATGGCTGAGATTGAACGCACAGAAAATCTCTTCGCCCGCCTCCTCGCGGATGAAACTCAACACCTCACCCGACACGGAGAGATCGCTGATCGTGCCGCGCTTGAGCGCCGGATGCGCGTGCCGGAACGCAATCGCGCGGCGGTAATGGTGCAACAGCGCGTCGGGCGCGCGTTCCTGCGCGTCCACGGCCATATGCAGATGCTCGCGCGCGACTGGCAGCCAGGGATTGCCCTGTGAGAAGCCACCGTTCTGATTGTCCTTTGTCCAGACCATGGGCGTGCGGCAGCCATCGCGGCCCTTGTATTCGGGCCAGAACTGAATGCCATAGGGGTCCTGCAGATCCTCGAACGACAACTCTGCCTCATGCAGCCCCAGCTCTTCGCCCTGATAGAGACAGACCGACCCGCGCAGGCTCAGCAGGAGCGTCGCATAGGCGCGCGCCGCCGCCGGGCTGAGATCCCAGCGCGAGATATGGCGCATCACATCATGGTTGGAAAAGGCCCAGCAGGCCCAGCCCTCGGACGCGACATGATCGACATGGCGCAGCACCGCCGCAATCCGCGCCGCCGAGGGCGCATCGGGGGCGAGGAATTCGAAGGCGTAGCACATCTGCACCTTGTCGCCGCCCGAAGTATATTCGCCCATGATCTCGAGCCCGCGCTGCGCGTCGCCGACTTCGCCCACTGCCGCCGCGTCATAGGTATCGAGCACGGCCCGGAAGCGGCGCAGGAAATCGAGATTCTCGGGCCGGTTCTTGTCGTAGAGATGTTCCTGATGGTTATACGGATTCACCGCCGGCGCGATGGACGCATTGCGCCGCTCTGGCGGCAGAGGCGGGTTGTCGCGCAGATCATAGTCATGAACGTAGAAATTGATCGTATCGAGCCGGAATCCATTGACCCCGCGCTCCAGCCAGAAGCGGGCGACGTCCAGAAGCTCATCCTGCACCGCCGGTTCGTGAAAATTCAGATCCGGCTGCGACGCGAGGAAGTTGTGCAGGTAATACTGACACCGCGTCGCATCCCAGGCCCAGGCTGAGCCGCCGAAGATCGACAGCCAGTTATTGGGCGGCGTGCCATCGGGTTTCGCATCCGACCAGACATACCAGTTGGCGCGCGGATTGTCGCGCGAGGACCGGCTTTCCTTGAACCACGGGTGCTGGTCAGAGCTATGCGACAGCACCAGATCAATCAGCACTTTCAGCCCCAGACGATGCGCGGCTTTCACCAGCGCGTCGAAATCCGACAGCGTGCCGAACATCGGATCGACATCGCAATAATCGGACACATCATAGCCGAAATCCTTCATCGGCGAGGTGAAGAACGGGCTGATCCAGATCACATCGACGCCGAGCGAGGCGATATAGGGCAGCCGCTCGATGATCCCGCGCAGATCGCCGATCCCGTCGCCATTGCTGTCCTGATAGCTGCGCGGGTAGATCTGATAGATCACCGCACCGCGCCACCAATCGGGGTGATGCTCCAGCCCGGCGCGGGGCTGCAACAGGGATTGAACAGTCACGTCATCTCATCCTTACTTGACGGAGCCAGCCAGCAGGCCGCGCACCAGGTAGCGTTGCATTGTGAAGAAGACCAGAAGCGGCACAGCAATCGACACGAAAGCCGCCGTCGCCAGGATACCCCAGTCCCCACCGCGCGACCCCAGAAGGTCATCGGCAATCTTGACGGTCATCACCTGTGTTTCCGCCCCCGAAGGCAGGAAGACCTTGGCCACCAGCAGGTCGTTCCAGGTCCAGAGGAACTGGAAGATCGCGAAAGAGGCCAGCGCGGGGAAACTCAGCGGCAGGATGATGCGCACGAAGATCTGGAAATCCGTCGCGCCATCGACCTTGGCACTCTCAATGATGTCACGCGGCAGGCCCACCATGTAATTTCGCAAGAGATACACAGCCAGCGGCAGCCCGAAGCCTGTATGCGCGAGCCATATGCCCAGAAAACTCTGCCCGATCCCGATATTGGTGTGCAGCGTCAACAGCGGCACCAGCGCAAGCTGCAAGGGCACGACCAGAAGCCCCACCACAGCCGCAATCAGCAGCCCGCGACCGGGGAAATCCATCCATGCCAGCGCATAGGCGGCAAAGGCCGCGATCAGGATAGGGATGATCGTCGCGGGAATGGTCACGGTCAGCGTATTGATGAAAGCGCGGTCCATCCCGTCGGCAAAGAGCACAGTGCGGTAATTGTTGAGCGTGAATTTCGGCGGCGTCCGGGCCTCGAAATAAAGCGTCGGCCCGCGGCTCAGCTCTTCGGGTGTTTCGACGCGGTAGCTCCCGTCGCGCTCGATCACCACTGTACCGCCGCTACGCATTTCCGCGACATCGCCGGGGGCGAATTCCGCAGGCGCAACCGCGCGGGTGCCAAAGGCCGCAACCGTGCCTGTCCCGTCGGGCAAATTAGACGCCAGTGACGGATCCGCGAAGACATTGCCCTCCAACACAAAGGCCCCGTTTTCCTCGCGCGGATTATCGGACGCGACACGCATGCGGAAATTCAGATCGACCGACATGGGCGCCTGCCACCAGCCCGAATTCGAGATCTGGTCGCGGTCGCGGAAGCTCGACACGAAAAGCCCGATCGTGGGCAGGAGCCACAGGAGCACGAGGATCAGCACGGTGATATTCACCAGCACCTTGTTGTTGGAATTCTGTCCAGCGATATTGTCCATGATTCCAGCCCCCTCAGCGCATTTCTTTCCGGGCCTGCCGGATGTTCGAGATCATCACCGGCAGGACAAGGATCATGATGACAAATGCCACGGCGGTCGCCCGCCCGTCATCGCGGAACATGTAGGTCATCATGTAACTCGGCAGGATATGCGTGCCGAAATTGCCGCCCGTCATGGTGTAGACGATATCGAACACCTTGAGCGTCAGGATGGTGATCGTCGTCCAGACCACGATGATCGTGCCCATGATCTGCGGCACCTTGATCTTGAAGAACACCTGAAACGGGTTCGCGCCGTCGATGATCGCGGCCTCGATGGTTTCTTCGGGGATCCCCCGCAGCGCTGCCGAGAGGATGACCATGGCAAAGCCCGTCTGGATCCAGACAAGGATGAACATCAGCAGGAAATTGTTCCAGAATGGCACTTGCAACGGATCGAGCGCGGCGAGCCCCATGCTGTCACGGATCGCGTTGATGATGCCGATATCGGGATTGGCCGAATAAACGAAACGCCAGATCAGCGAGGCCCCGACGAAGCTGATCGCCATCGGCATGAAGATCAGTGACTTGGCGATATTGCCCCAGCGCAGCCGGTCGGTCAGCTGCGCGATCAACAGCCCGAAGAAGGTCGCGGCGGCAGGCACGAAGAGAACCCAAAGCAGGTTGTTGAACACCGCTGTGCGGAAGGTGGATTCGTTGAACAGGTCGAAATAATTGCCCAGCCCGATGAAATTATTGCCCGAACGGTCAAAGAGCGAGCGCCAGAAGGAGCCGACCACCGGATAGGCCAGATAGAGGCCCAGCGCGAACATCGCCGGAAAGAGGAACAGCCAGGGGCGCACCTGATTGGCGCGGTTGATGTTGCGACCGGCCTGCGGTCCCTTCGCCGGAAAGATCACCTTGTCGAGGATCATGTTCGAGAAATAGAAATACCCGATGCATCCCCCGACCCCGATGATGATCGTCAGCATGCCTTGCAAGACTGGTGACATGTCGCGCCTCCCTCTGGTCTGATCAGGGCGCGCTGAGCGCGCGGCCCATCAGGCCATTCCCCTGTATGAACGCCGGTCAAGACCGGCTGTCAGGGCCACGATTGCAGCCCTGACCAACGCCTGTCTCAGCGCATCGCGTCCCAGCGCGACTGAATGGCCGCAGCCACATCCGCAGCATCGGCCCCGGTCACGAAATCGACCATCCCGGTCCAGAACGCGCCCGCACCGATCTCGCCCGGCATCAGATCCGAGGCATCAAAGCGGAAGGTCGTCGCATCAGCCAGAATCTCGCCCTGTGCACGCTCGGAATCGCTCGCATAGGTTTCGAGATTGACCCCGGCATGTGCCGTCAGGAACCCGGCCTGCGCCATCCACAGCTCATGTGCTATGGGCAGCTTGAGGAATTCGATCATCGCTTCCGCCCCTTCGGACGGGTTGGTGATCGCGAACAAAGTGCCTGCGCCGAGCACCGGACGGCCCAGATCACGCTCCTCAAAAGCCGGGAAATAGAAGAAATCCACGTCCTCGCCGACCTCGGTTCCTTCCGGGAAGAAAGCCGGGATGAAAGATGCCTGACGATGCATGTAACACGCTGGCGGGATCTGGAAGAGCCCCGCCGGGCTGTCGCGGAAATCGGTCGTGGCCACAGCCTCGGCCCCGCCCTGGACGAAATCATCGTTGCGCACGAACCAGCCAAACGCGTCGATCGCCTCGATTACGGCAGGATCGTCGAAGGGCAGGTCATTGGTCACCCAGTCGTCATAGGCCTCGGGCTCATGCAGGCGCAGCATCATGTCCTCGACCCAGTCGGTCGCAGGCCAGCCAGTCGCCGCACCGGACCCCAGACCGACGCACCACGGCGTGCCGCCATCCTCGACGATCTGCTCGGTCAGCGCCTTGAGATCTTCCATCGTCTCGGGGATGTCATAGCCCATTTCGTCGAAGGCGTCGGGCGAATACCAGACCAGCGATTTCAGATCGACGCGGTAGAACAGACCGTAAAGCTGGTCATCGCCATCCGGGTCGGCATAGGTGCCCAGATCAACCCAGCTTTGCCCGGCGGCGTAATTTTCGCGCACGAAATCATCCGTGCCCTCGGGCAGCGGCGTCAAGAGGCCCTGCGCAGCCATATCCGCGGCCAGCCCCGGCTGCGGGAAAACAGCAAGGTTCGGCGCACTGCCTGCGCGGGTGGAGATCACGATATCCTGCTCGAAACTGTCGGAACCGGAGTAGTTGACGGTTGCCCCGGTCGCCGCTTCGAAATAGGCGAAAACATTGTCCACCTTCTCGCGCTCATTGCCCGTCCAAGGGCCCGTGATCTCGACGCGCTGCCCCGACAGATCGACAGACTCGGCAAAAGCCTCATAGCTGTCCCAGGTGAATGCCCCTTCGCCCGGAGCGAAAATCAGGTTCTGCGCAGACGCAGCCCCTGCAACAAGCGCGAACACCGCAGCACTCGCGTAAAGCTTCGATTTCATTGTCATCCTCCCACGGTTGACGGTTGTTTTGCGCAACTTGAATGGTGCGCTTTCCCGATCCCTGCGCCACGTGAATCGCGGACTCTCAAAGCGCTTTGGATAGCCGCACGGTGGATCATGAGACAAAAGCTGTCAATGTAATTTATCGCAAAACCCCTGAATTTCTTGGCCTTTTCGCAGGTGCAGAAAAATGGCCATATACGAAAACCTCTTTTCACGTGAAGATTAATTTGCATAGTATCGCGACGATCCAACACGGTTTGAATGCGGAAATGACTGTGACCCTGAAACAACTTGCAGCGTCGCTCGGGCTGTCGCCCACCACTGTCAGCCGGGCGCTCAACGGCTTTCCAGAGGTCAATTCCGCGACGCGCAAACGCATTATCGAAGCTGCGGCAAAGGCCGAATACCGCCCCAATACCCGCGCCAAGAGCCTCGCCACCGGCCGCGCGCAGGCGATTGGCCATGTGATCCCGATGTCGACCAGCCATGAAATCGTGAACCCGATCTTTGCCGATTTCATCGCCGGCGCAGGCGAGAGTTATTCGCGCGCGGGCTATGAGATGGTGTTGCGCGTCGTCCCCGACGCCGATGAGGCGCGCGCTTATCGCGATCTGGTCGCACGCGGCGCGGTCGACGGGGTGATCGTGCATGCCCCCCGCCGCGATGATGCGCGCGTCGCCTTGCTCAGCGATCTGGGATTGCCGTTTCTAATCCATGGCCGCACGAGCGAGGTTGCGCGGCCCTATTCCTGGCTCGATATCAATAACCAGCGGGCCTTTCGGCGCGCGACGCAGTTCCTCACCGAATTCGGGCATCGCCGGATTGCGCTGATCAATGGGGGCGCGGATCTGGATTTCGCGCATCGTCGGCTCAGCGGCTATCTGGACGCGCTGAAGGATGCGGGTCTGGCGGCCGATGACGCACTGATCCGGCATGGCGAGTTGACCGAACCCTATGGCTACCGCGCCGTGACCGAGATGGTGCAACTGCCCGATCCGCCGACGGCCTATCTCGCCTCCTCGATGATCGTGGCGTACGGGCTGCGGCGCGGTCTGGCGGATCTGGGGCTGCGCATGGGGCGCGATGTGTCGATCATCACCCATGATGACGACCTCTCCTACCTGCCCAATGACGGCGATGTGCCCGTCTTCACGGCGACGAAATCTTCTGTGCGCGAAGCAGGCCGCCGCGCTGCATCCATGCTCTTGCGGCTGGTGGAAGACCCCGGCTCTGGCCCGCTGACCGAGATGATGGAAGCGGCGCTGGTGGTCGGCGCATCGACAGGACCCGTTCAGACATGACAGATATCACCCACGGCAGAGCGCATTTCCCTCAGGATTTTCTGTTCGGCGTCGCGACCTCTGCCTATCAGATCGAGGGCCACGCACAGGGCGGCGCGGGGCGCACGCATTGGGACGATTTTGCCGCCACGCCGGGCAATGTCATCCGCGCCGAGGACGGGGCGCGGGCCTGTGCGCATCTGGAGCATTGGCAGGCCGATCTTGACCTGATCCGCGACGGCGGCTTCGACATCTACCGTTTCTCGGCCTCCTGGGCGCGGGTCATGCCCGAGGGGCGCGGGGCCGTGAATGACGCAGGGCTTGATTTCTATGACCGGCTGGTCGACGGGATGCTGGAACGCGGGCTGAAGCCTGCGCTGACGCTCTATCATTGGGAATTGCCCTCACCGCTCGCGGATCTGGGCGGATGGCGCAATCGCGACATTGCCGGGTGGTTCGCCGATTACACAGAGATCCTCTGCCGCCGCATCGGCGACCGGGTCTGGTCCACTGCGCCGATCAATGAGCCGTGGTGCGTCGCGTGGCTGTCGCATTTCCTCGGCCATCATGCACCGGGGCTGCGCGATATCCGCGCGGCGGCGCGGGCGATGCATCATGTGGGCCTCGCGCATGGCCGCGCGATGCAGGTGATGCGCGCGCTCGGCATGGGCAATCTGGGCGCTGTGTGCAATTTCGAATACGCGCTGCCGTTCAGTGACAGCCCCGACGATCATGCTGCGGCCCAGCGCTATGACGGCATCTACAATCGCTGGTTTCTCGGCGCGATGGTCAAGGGCGACTACCCGGCCGATGTGCTCGAAGGGCTCGCCCCGCACATGCCAACGGGCTGGCAGGACGACATGGCGACGATCCGCCAACCGCTCGACTGGCTGGGGCTGAACTACTACACCTGCAAGCGCATCGCCCATGCCGATCAGCCCTGGCCGCATCTGTCGGAACATGTCGGCGATCTGCCGCTCACGCAGATGGGCTGGGAAATCTGCCCCGAGGGGCTGCATCACTTCCTGCATTTCGTCCAGAGCTACACGGGCGATCTGCCGCTCTATGTCACCGAAAACGGCATGGCGAACCCTGACAGCCCCGACCAGCCCGACGAGGCGCGCATCGCCTATCTCAATGACCATCTCGCCGCAGCGCATCGGGCTATTGCCGAAGGCGTGCCGCTCAAGGGCTATATCGTCTGGTCCCTGATGGACAATTACGAATGGGCACTGGGCTATGAAAAACGCTTCGGACTGGTGCATGTGGATTTTGACAGCTTGAAGCGCAGCCCGAAGGCGTCGTATCACGCGCTGCGCGCAGCCCTCGCGCGAAACTGAGGCTGACGAAGGATCGCCATGACACTGCCGGACCCCCCTGTGCTTGTCGCCGATGTCGGCGGGACCAATACCCGCGTCGCGCTGGCGCGTGGCCATACCATCGTCGCAGGCTCGACCCAGCGGTTTCGCAACGCGGAACATGCGGGGCTGGGCAGCGTGCTCTCCGCCTATCTCAGCCAGCATCGCAGCACCCCCGCACGCGCCGCCATCGCGCTGGCAGGTCCAGTCAGGGGCGCGCGCGGCGAGATGACCAATCTCGGCTGGATCATCGACGCGCCGGAACTCGCCCGCGATCTGGGGCTGGGCGAAATCGCGCTTCTCAATGACCTGCAGGCGCAGGGCCATGCGCTGGCCCATCTGCCCGACACGCATCTGCGCCGCATCCGCGCGGGCCAGCCAGAGCCCTCGGGCGCGCGGCTGGTCATGGGGCTCGGCACGGGCGTCAATGCCGCGCCTGTCTATGCCAGCGGTGCAGGCCATGTCGTGCCCGCAGCGGAGGCCGGACATATCCACCTGCCACTGCGCGGGGCGCTCGATTACCGGCTGGCCGATTGGCTTGTCCAGCAACGCGGTTTCGCCTCGGTCGAGGATGTGCTGGCCGGTGCGGGGCTGGAGCGGCTCTATGCTTTCCATGCGCTGGAAGCCCATACGGGCCATTGCCTCGACGCGGGCGCGATCATGGCCGCGATGAACGAGGGCGACGCGCTCGCGCGCACTGTCGGGCGGCATTATGTGCGGCTGCTCGCGCAGGTGATGGCCGATCTGGCGCTGATCACGTTGCCGATGGGCGGGATCTACCTGATTGGCGGAGTCGCGCGGGCTTTCGCGCCCTGGCTAGAGCGTTTCGGCTTCGAGGATGCGTTCACCGATATGGGCCGCTTCTCGGAGCTGGTGGCGCGCGTGCCCGTCGCGATTGTCGAGGACGATTACGCGGCACTCACTGGCTGCGCCGCCTATCTCGACGCGCGCTGATCCCGCAAGGGCATGCGCGTGCCGATGGCATGCATGACATAGGCCAGCACCGCGAAGGCCGCGATCATCGCTGCCATGTTGATCGCGACCGCCCCCAGCCCAAGCTGCGTGACATTGAGGAACGGATAGGGGTAGCGCCCGCTCAGCGCCCCGCGAACCATGATGTAGATCGCGTAGATCGCAGGCCAGATCAGCCACAAGAGCGGCTGGCTCGCCCTTGGCTCCTGTCGCGTGACCTCCATCAGCCAGAACCACAGCATGAGCGCAGGCAGCACCGCATGCAGCGCCCGGTCAATCCACCAGCGCAGCCCGGTGAAGGTGAAATACTGCGCAAGCAGCAGGTGATAGACCAGCCCCACCATGATCATCGACAATGTGAGCGTGCTCATCCAGCCAAAGGCCATCCGCCGCCCGGTCGCCGCGATGGTGAGCATGGTCACAGCCATCAGCAGGTTGGTCAGGATCGTGAAAAACCCCGCCATCGACCAGAGCGCCACCCATAGCGACTGACCCCGTTCCAGCCGGAAACCCAGTTGCGCCACCAGGGCCGCAAGCCCCAGCGCGCCGATCAGCCCGGCCGTGATACGATATTTCGGGTCCATGAGCATACGCGCTCCTTTGGTGACTCGCTGATATATCTATGTCGCAGCAAAGTGTTGAAAACCCCTTGCCGTGCAGCCCCCTTCGCGGCACATCGAAGCGATGGAGTGGCGCGACGAAGGGATATTGCTGGCCGCACGACCCAATGGCGAAGCCAATGCCGTGATCGAGGTCTTCTCGGCGCTGCATGGCCGTCATGCCGGAATCCTGCGCGGTGGGGCCTCGCGCTCGAAAGCCGCCATGCTGCAGCCCGGCGCGCAGCTCGATCTGACATGGCGCGCGCGGCTCGAAGAGCATCTGGGCAGTTTCACTGTCGAATTGATGCAGGCCCGCGCAGGCACTGTGCTGGGCGACCGGCTGGCGCTCGCGGCCCTCAGCGCGGTCTGTGCGCTCTGTCGTTTTGCCCTGCCCGAGCGGATGGCCTATCCGGGCTTTTACAGCGAAACTGTCGCGTTGATGGACGGGCTCGGCGCGCCGGGCTGGCTGCGGCTCTATGCGCTCTGGGAAGTTCAACTGCTGGAGGCGACGGGCTTCGGGCTCGACCTGCAGCAATGCGCAGTGACGGGCGCCGCCGAAGGGCTCGCCTATGTCTCGCCACGCTCTGGCCGCGCTGTCACGTCTGAGGGGGCGGGGGATTTCGCGGCGCGGCTCTTGCCCCTGCCCCCGGCATTGATTGATGCGCAAACCCCGTTCGACGCAGAGCAGATGCGGCAGGCCCTGCATCTGACCGGCTATTTCCTGCAGCACTGGCTCGCTGAAAGCCGTGGGCGTGCGCTGCCCGAAGCGCGCGCGCGGCTGATCGCGGCGCTGGAGAGCTGACGCAACCGCTCAGGCCGCGACGGGCCGCGCCTCGATCACGACGAAAGCCTGCGCCCAGGGGTGATCATCGGTCAGGCTGACATGAATCACCGCTTCATGGCCCGCAGGCGTCATTGCGGCCAGACGCTCCGCCGCCCAGCCCGAGACATGCATCACCGGCTGGCCGCCGCGCAGATTGGTCACCCACATGTCGCGCCAGGAAATCCCCATCGCGAGCCCTGTCCCCAGCGCCTTGGAGCAGGCTTCCTTCGCGGCCCAGCGCTTGGCATAGGTCGCAGCCTCCCCCGCACGGCGCGCGGCGCGGGCGCGCTCCTCGTCGCGAAAGACCCGGTTGCGGAAACGGTCACCGAACCGCGCAAGCGTGCCTTCGATCCGCTCGATATTCGCCAGATCCGTGCCAATCCCGAGGATCATGACCGCAAACTACATCCGCGCCAGATTCATCTGACGGCGCATTTCCTGAATGGCGGCTTCCAGCCCCACGAACAGCGCCTCGCCCATGAGGAAATGCCCGATATTGAGTTCGACCACTTCGGGAATCGCGGCAATCGGGCCGACATTGGCGAAATTCAGACCGTGGCCTGCATGAATTTCCAGCCCCAGCTCGTAGCCAAGCGTCGCTGCGGAAAACAACCGGCGCAATTCCGCATCGCGCGCGGCCTCATCACCGGCGGCGTAATGCTCGCAATAGCTGCCCGTATGCAGCTCAATCACCTGCGCTCCCACGCGCGCGCTGGCCTCGACCTGCGCCTCATCCGGCGCGATGAAGAGCGACACGCGCGAGCCTGCCTCGCGCAGCGGCGCGATGAAATCGCGCAGGCGATTGTCGTCGCTCGCGACCTCCAGCCCGCCTTCGGTCGTGCGCTCCTCGCGCCGCTCAGGCACGATGCAGACCGCATGCGGGCGATGGGCAAGCGCGATGCGCTGCATCTCATCTGTCGCGGCCATTTCCAGATTGATCGGCACCCGCACCGCATCCATGATCGCCGAGAGATCTGCGTCGCGGATGTGGCGCCGGTCTTCGCGCAGATGCAGCGTGATGCCATCCGCCCCCGCCTGTTGCGCGAGACATGCAGCCCGCACAGGGTCGGGATCAGCCCCCCCGCGCGCATTGCGCAAAGTGGCCACATGGTCGATATTCACACCCAGCCGCAGGGGCGCATCTAGGTCGGGCAATGTCATGGCACTTCCTCGCTCTGGCTTTGCAAAACATAGGCGAGACTGCGCAGAACGCAACATGACATCGCGCCTCAGGGCTGGTCCTGATGGGCCCGCGCGCGCCGGAAACGTTCCTGCAGCTTTTTCAGCCTGCGATTGCGATAGGCGCGGATGACCGGCAGCGATAGAAAATAGGCCGGAATTGCGCAGGCCGTCCCGATGATCACCCCGCCCAGCATATAGGGCACAAAGACATCCCAGCCGAAGGTGTTGAGCTTCTCCCAACTGACCGAGGCCGTGGTGAAAAGCGCAAATGCGTTGCTTCCGACCTCGGACCAGATCGCCCCGAAAGCCCGCATCGCGTCATAGGCTTTGACCGAAGTCTCGCGCCCCAGAAGAAAACTGCCCAGTTCCAGCGCGCTGACGGCGATGATCGGAAAGGTGAAGGGATTGCCGAAAAACGTGGCCAGGATCGAGGCCAGGATATTGCCGCGCATCGCCCAGGCCAAAGCCGCCGCAGAGACGAAATGCAATCCGAAAAGCGGCGTGCAACTGACCGCCACCCCGGCAGCAATCCCGCGCGCGATGCGTTCAGGCGTGTCCGGAAGCCGCCGCAGACGGTGCATCACGTAATTGGCGGACCGGCCCCATCCCCCACCGGGATACAGAATATTCACCAGCTTCTGGCGAAAATTCCTCGGAGAGCGGCGTTTGAAAACCAAGCCGGGCGACCTTCTACTTTTCTACATGCCCCAGCCGTGCGTGTCAGGGACGCAATGCCGGGTCTTGCGAGCGTATCACACGCGCAACTGCCGTTTCCGCTTCCAGAGCCGTCATGACCTGATGCAGATGGGAGATGCCGCGCAGCTCGACCTCGACGAGCAGGCGATAGAAATCAGGCTTGCGATCCACGAAGCGCAAGTCCGAGATATTGGCCTTATGCTCCCCAATCAAGCTGCAAACGCGCCCAAGTACACCCGCATCATTGGAAATCGTCAGATCGAGCGAGACCCCGTAGACCGCCGGATGCGTGCCATCGACCCAACGCAGATCAACCCAGCGCTCGGGCTGTTCCTCATAATTGGCCAGGACCTCGCAATCCATGGCATGCGCGACCACACCCTTGCCGCGATAGGTGATCCCGATGATGCGCTCGCCCGGCAGCGGCTGGCAACAGGGCGCGCGGCGGAAATCCACATCGGCTTCCAAGCCGACAACGGGCGTGGCGCTATCAACCTCCGGCGCGGTCTGCGCGGTCTCGGGGTAAAGCGCGGCCACCACCGAACGCGCGCTCAGCTCCGCCGAGCCCACCCGCGCGCGCAATTCCGCCGCATCGGGCAGGTTGAGCAATTTGGCGGCTGTGCCCAGCGCCTTGGCGCTCAATTCGCGGCCTGTCGCCTCAAAGGCCAGCCGCAACAGCTCATTGCCCAAGCGCACGAACCGCTCGCGATCCTCGTCCCGCAGCGCTTTGCGGATCGCCGATTTCGCGCGTCCCGTCACCACGATCTCAATCCAGCTCGATTGCGGGCGCTGGCCCTCGGCGGTGATGATCTCGACCGACTGCCCGTTCCTGAGCCGTGTCCAGAGCGGCACGCGCAGCCCGTCCACCTTGGCCGAAACGCAGCCATCCCCGATGCGCGTATGGATCGCATAGGCGAAATCCAGCGGCGTCGCGCCACGCGGCAACTGGATCACATCGCCCTTGGGCGAGAAACAGAAGACCTGATCGGAATACATCTCGAGCTTCACATGCTCAAGAAACGCGTCATGGTCATCGGCGCTGTCGAAACCCTCGGTCAGCGTGCTGATCCATTTGACAGGATCGACCGCAAAGGGGTTTTCCGAGCGCCGCCCGTCGCGATAGGCCCAATGCGCCGCCACCCCGGCCTCGGCCACCTCATGCATCTCGCGGGTGCGGATCTGGATCTCGACCCGCTTGCCGTCGCGCCCCGACACTGTCGTATGCAGCGAGCGATAGCCGTTCGATTTCGGTTGGCTGATGTAATCCTTGAACCGCCCCGGCACAGCGCGCCAACGTTGATGCACGACACAGAGGATGCGGTAACAATCCTCCGTGCTATCGGCAATGATCCGAAAGCCGTAAATATCCGAGAGCCGCGAGAAGGCCAGGTCCTTCTCCTGCATCTTGCGCCAGATCGAATAGGGCTTCTTCGCGCGGCCATACACATCCGCGTCAATCGCCGCGCGGTCAAGCTCCGTGCGGATATCCGCGCTGATCCGGTGAACCACATCCCCGGCCTCGCGCTGAAGCGTGATGAAACGGCGCAGGATGGAATTGCGCGCTTCAGGGTTGAGCACACGGAAGGACAGATCCTCCAGCTCCTCGCGCATCCATTGCATGCCCATGCGGCCCGCGAGCGGCGCATAGATATCCATCGTCTCGCGTGCCTTCTGCGCCTGCTTCTCGGCACGCATCGACCGGATCGTGCGCATATTGTGCAGGCGGTCCGCGAGCTTCACCAGAATGACGCGCAGGTCGCGCGACATGGCGATCAGCAATTTGCGGATATTCTCGGCCTGTTTCGCCTCTGACGAGCTCAACTGCAGATTGGTCAGCTTGGTGACACCATCGACCAGCTCGGCGATCTCCGCGCCAAAGAGTCGCGCAACCTCGCCATAGGTCGATTTCGTATCCTCGATCGTGTCATGCAACAGTGCCGTGATCAGCGTGGCGTCATCGAGCTGCATTTCGGTGAGCAAGGCCGCCACAGCCACCGGATGCGTGAAATACGGCTCGCCCGAATGGCGCAGCTGCCCCTCATGCATCTGCGCCCCGTAGTCCCATGCCTCGCGGATCAGGTGCTCGTCACAACGGGGGTTGTAGTTGCGCACGAGCGCGATCAGATCATCCTGCGTGATCACGCCTGCGGCCCTCTCTGCCCCTCAGCGAAACCGGACGCGCAGCAGGCCGGAGGGCATTAGCCGCCCTGCCCCTGCGCTTCCATGAGGGCGCGCAGCATCTGCGCTTCATTCATGTCATCATGCTCGGGCGCGTCATTCTCCGCACCGCCCATCAGCAGCGCCATGTCGTCATCTTCGGGCATGTCGACTTCGATCTGGGTCTGCAAGCTCTCGATCATCCGCTCGCGCAGCGCATCGGCGGATTGGGTTTCTTCCGCGATCTCGCGCAGCGCCACCACCGGGTTCTTGTCATTGTCGCGATCAACCGTCAGCTGCGCACCAGACGCGATTTCGCGGGCGCGATGCGATGCAAGTGCCACCAACTCGAACCGGTTGGGAACCTTGTCGACGCAATCTTCAACCGTCACGCGGGCCATAGCAAGCTCCAATATCTCTGAAAATTCGGGCCAAGCCTTTCACATACTGCGCTTGCCCGCCCAAGACAACCCATGCTGTGCCCCCGGCCCCGCGATTTCCGGATCAATCGGCGTAATTTCCGCGAGTTCCGAGACAGGCAGGCGCGCATGCATCTCGGCAATGGTTTCCTGCAGGACCGGATGCCGCCAGTCTGGGGCGATATCCATCAGCGGCACGAGCACGAAGCCGCGCTCCTGCAGGCGTGGATGTGGCAAGATCAACTCATCGGGAGATTGCGCCATCTGCGCGTCCAGCGGCAAATCATGCCAGCGCCGGAACGCATCCGCGTCCGGAAGCACACAATCCCCGACCGCGAGCAGATCCATATCAAGAACACGCGGCCCCCAGCGCTCGGACCGCAGACGACCGGCTGCAAGCTCGATCCGGTGCAGCATGGCAAGCAGGTCATTGGGGCAGAGATCTGTCTTGCAAAGCACTGCTGCGTTCACAAATTCGGGACCGGAACCGGGCGGAAAAGCAGGGGTACGATAGAAGCGACTGATCGCAACAAGCTCAACCATTGATTGCAGAATTTGGTCTATCCCAAATTGCAGATATGCGACCGGACTATCCATTTGCCCCCCGAGGTTCCCCCCAAGCGCGATCAGGACACGATTGCAATTTCCGGTTTTGTCACTAGTTTGCATCGCAACATCAAGTGTATGGCACAGGTGGATCGTGATTGTCCGGAGACAAAGCCTACGGACAGGTTCACCCGCGCTGCTACTTCAAACATCAGGATTTGCAAGGTAAATCACATGTTCTACAAAGACGAAAGATTGGCGCTGTTCATTGATGGCGCTAATCTATACGCTGCTGGGAAGGCGTTGGGGTTTGATATTGACTACAAGCTTCTGCGTCAGGAATTCATGCGGCGCGGCAAGCTTTTGCGGGCCTTCTACTACACGGCGCTTCTTGAAAACGACGACTACTCTCCCATCCGTCCGCTCGTCGATTGGTTGCACTATAATGGCTATAATATGGTGACCAAGGCGGCCAAGGAATACACGGACTCGATGGGGCGGCGCAAAGTCAAAGGCAATATGGATATCGAGCTTGCGGTGAATGCGATGGAACTCGCGCCACGCCTCGACCATGCAGTTCTGTTCTCGGGTGATGGTGATTTCCGCCCGTTGGTCGAGAGCCTGCAGCGGCAAGGCGTGCGCGTCTCGGTGGTCTCGACCATTCGCAGCCAGCCGCCGATGATCGCCGATGATTTGCGCAGACAAGCCGATAACTTCATCGAACTCGACGAATTGCGCGATGTGATCGGGCGCCCACCGCGCGAACCCCGTACTGAACGCGAATCCGTCGAAGAGCTGAGCCAAAGCTGACAGGCCCGAGCCTCGGGCGGGACAAAGACGCATGAGGGCCGAATGCAAGTTTGCGTCGGCCCTTTTTGCCCCGTAGCGCAAAGCTTCGTATCAAAACACCAGCGTCCCCTGATATCAGATATGCCCCTGGCGACGAAGGTCTTCAGCGGTCCTGACATTGCCTTTACCGGCCATGTCAGGACCAAGATGCGCAAGCGCAGCCCCGCTCTGACGACATCGCATCATGCGCACCAGCCCCCGCCTATCATCGCGCCATAGTCCGAGCCGCCACTCATTCGGCCGGAATGGACTGGGGTTCCGAGCTGATCGGGTGAGGGAGATGCACCAGCATTTCCTTGGGGCAGACTTGCAGGAAATTCCCTTTCTCGCGGTCCCAGTTGCGCAGGATGTCCTCTGCCCGCTGCGAATGAGTCTCGGCTGCATGCCGCTCGATCAGCGATCTGAGCTGATCTTCCCAATGATCGACCGTGACCGGGCAGGTCACCAGCGTTTCCATGTTGATCAAGGGGCCAACCTCGCCCTGCGGATCATAAAGATAGGCCATCCCGCCCGTCATGCCCGCGCCGAAATTCGCACCGATGGAGCCGAGGATCACAGCCACCCCGCCGGTCATGTATTCGCAGCCATTGGACCCGCAGCCCTCGATCACGACGCTGGCGCCCGAATTGCGCACCGAAAAGCGCTCACCCGCGCGCCCGGCGGCAAAGAGATAGCCGTCGGTCGCACCATAGAGCACGGTATTGCCGATGATCGTGTTCTCATGCGCGATGAGCGGCGAAGACATGCGCGGGCGCACGACGATCATGCCCCCCGAGAGCCCCTTGCCGACATAATCATTGGCGTCGCCAAAGACCTCGATTTTCAGCCCCGGTGCGGCAAAGGCCCCGAGCGCCTGCCCCGCACTGCCCGCGAGTTTCACGGTCAGATGGTCCTGCTGGAGCTTGTTGCGCATCCCGAACCGCTGAACGATATGGCTCGACGCGCGCGTGCCGACCGAGCGATGGGTGTTTTCCACCGCGTAGGAGAGCTGCATCTTCTCGCCTTCCTCGAAGAAGCGCGCGGCATCGCGGATGATCTCGGCATCGAGCGTGTCGGGCACCGCGTTGCGCGGCTTAGCGCGGTCATAGCGGATCTGATCGGCCCCGTCGACGGTCAGCAGCAGTGGGTTGAGGTCCAGATCATCGAGATGCGCCGCACCCCGGCTGACCTGCGCCAAGAGATCAGCGCGGCCAATCACCTCATCGAGCGAACGCGCGCCGATGGCGGCCAGCGTCTCGCGCACTTCCTGCGCATAGAAGGTGATCAGATTCACCACCTTATCCGCATTGCCGGTGAATTTGGCGCGCAGCGACTCGTCCTGCGTGCACACGCCCACCGGGCAGGTATTCGACTGGCACTGACGCACCATGATACAGCCCATCGCGATCAGCGCGGCAGTGCCGATGCCGTATTCCTCGGCCCCGAGCATCGCCGCCATGACGATATCGCGCCCGGTGCGCAAGCCGCCATCGGTGCGCAGGGTCACCCGCTCGCGCAGCTTGTTCATCGACAGCACCTGATGCGCTTCCGACAGCCCCATTTCCCAGGGCAGCCCGGCATATTTGATCGAAGTGCCGGGGCTTGCGCCTGTGCCGCCATTATGCCCCGAAATCAGGATCACATCGGCTTTCGCCTTGGCCACACCCGCCG
>PXDM01000467.1 GCA_003565055.1 Paracoccaceae bacterium | reverse complement strand
CTACACACGCTTCGACCACCGATCCCGACGCACGGCTCTACAAGAAATCCCCCGGCACTGGGGCGATGCTGTGCTTCATCGGACATGCGCTGATGGAGAACCGCAACGGTCTGATCGTGCAGGGCGACCTGACCCGGGCCGATGGCCATGCCGAACGCAAGGCCGCGCTGGATATGGTCCACCGCCATTCCCCCGGATCGACCCGGCAACTGACGCTGGGGGCAGACAAGGGCTATGACGCTGGAGGGTTCGTTTCCGACCTGCGCAAAGCCTGTGTCACGCCGCATGTCGCACAGAAGTCGCGATATTCAGCAATCGATGGCCGAACCACGCGACATGCGGGCTACGCGATGTCCCAGAAGCACCGCAAGAAGATCGAAGAGGCGTTCGGCTGGGCGAAAACCGTTGGCGGCATGGCTCAAACCATGTATCGCGGCATCGAGCGCGTCCGGTCGCGGTTCATCCTGACAATGGCCGCCAACAATCTCGCAAGATTGCCCCGGTTGCTGACCGCATGACGCAGCAGAACGCCACCACCCCATGCGTCAAACGCACCAACGCGCATCGCGATCAATCCACCAACCTCTGATGACGGGACAGCGTTCCGGCTCAGGGACTATTTCAGCAACCTGCTAAACCCACAGAACCCGCAACGATGATCGCGTGTTACTCCGGCTCGATCATGGGGGCTAAACCCCTCAGAAAGTGTCAATCATGCCGCCTCAGCACACCCTCGTTAATATGGTGGGTTCAACCGCTGTTGAAATCGAGATAAGTTGGGTTCGGTGGAAGGTTCTTCGGCGGCAGATTGGGGTCGCGTGACAAGTCTAACTCGGTACAATAGACGTGGTTTCTTAATCGATCAAATATTGTCATGAATTCCTGCATCCGAGCTCTCGTCCCGAACGATGTGTCCGTTGTGAGGTACATGCTTATCGAATCAGTATGGAAACTTCTGCTTCTCGGCACGAAATCTCTGTCCCTGCCTCGTATCTCATTATAAACAAAGGCTCGACCCGGTCTGGTTTGTATGTTCAAACGGTAATGATCGCGAGGCATCGACCCGCCATCAAAGTCAAAGTGGTGACGGTCAGAATGCTGAATATTAATATCTGCGATCTGGTGTAGTCTGAAATGATACACATCATAAAACTCTGCCTCAAGTTGCCGAGGGCCATCTACTCTTGATGTGATTACCGTCGAATAAGCAACGATTACGTCACAGCGGTGTATAACCAGACCCTTCAGCATTATCTCCCGTGCTCTTTGCGGCCATCGCTTATCGACCAGTCGCGCAGTTCTGACAGGATGAGTTTGCCCTCCCAAATTTGACAAACCTATAGTGATGGCATATGGGTTCGACGGGTCAACAGGCGTGAAAATCTTTGGTAGATCCGAGATTTCTTCGAAAAGCTCGATTGCGTATTTTCGGTCGCGTTCATATTGACCGCCCCAGGGTTGGCTTGCTACTTCGCTTCCTGCTAGGAAAACCCATATGCACACGCTAAGCTTGCACCACCAAGTTTGGTACTTCATGAGCGAATCCTTCCTTCATAATCCAAATTCTCCGACCAACACTCCCCAAGGTGTCTAACGATTGAAGTGAGGATCACATGACGCCGCAGCCTCGATCAAAGCAGCATGAACACGCGCCACCCTATCTTGCTCTGAAGCGGTTGCGTCCAGTTCCGGACCTTGAAAACGAAAACCCAATTGCGCTCCGGGGTCGAATTGTCGGTGACAACTACCGCTCACATGCAGTACTGATACCCGCTGCTCGCCGGCGATCTAATTCGGCTCGGCGAGCTGCTCGATCAGCTGGTGTCATTGCGCCATTACCACAGAGGCTTGGGCTAGACCCTCCGGAACTGCCATAGCCCGGAAGCCATTGTACGTTCGAGGGCCTCGAAATTGGCGGGCGTGGCGGCTGGGGCGGTGAAGCAGCAGGTTGCGCCATGGCGTTATTAAAGGCAGCCATAGTGCCTGGGTCCAAACACGCCTGTAGAGGAATTATACAGATGGCTAAAGTAATGCGTGAAACTATTTTCATTTCTATGGCCCCTTCAAATGATCAGATTTTCTCGTTACGTTATTTCAGAAGCTGTCCGCCTTAATTCAACACTACGCAAAAGGCATTTCAGAAGTGACGTATCGCGCTGGGTAATGGTGGCCTGATTCTGGTGTAGATACAACCTTTTTTGCGCCAAGCAACCTCTGCGGTTGGGCGTGCTGCTGAAACCGAGTGGATCAGACCGCGAGGCCGCCGAGCCCGGCCCCAGGGGCGGTAGAGCGGCAGGCAGACCTGTCCTGCCGCGTTCGTTCAGTTTGGGCCTGGTTCGCGGTCCCGCGCTTGACGCAGGCGCTCGAAAACGTCGGATGATTGCGCCGATTGGGTGGATGGATGCTCACTCGCAAATTACGCCGCCCTCATGTTTCCACCACCTCCGCAACACAACCCGATCCACATCCAAGCCTGGAATATTCTGGACCGGATGGAAAAGCCGGGCTACGCTTCCAATTTCCGGAGAGCGCAAGAAGTATCAGTTTTTGCCGCAGAGGAGTGCGTCATGCCATTGGAATTGCATCGTTTTTCGAAGCGTCCTGTACGCCAGCTTGGCCTGGCTGGACTGTTCGCCTGTGCGATACCCATCCAGGCCAGCGCCCTTCCGGTGGAACGGGAAGGGCAAATCCAAGCCATGACAGTGCAACGGCAGGGCGTCGGCGCATTTGATGCAACCGTCAGCATCACCCTCGATGTCCGATACTGGTATTCCGCGCGTGCGTTGCTCGGCGCGCCTGTGATCAACTGCAGCACCCGCGTGATCAACGCCCGCGGATCGGTGGAGTTTTCGTGGCAAGGCGAGCGTCACAACCTGCAGATCGGGCGCGGCGATACCGATGTGATCCGCTTCACGAATGTCGATCTTCTGGCCTCGAAATTCGGCAATCCCATCGCGACCCTGCGCTGCAATGCAGGCATTCCGGGCGATGAGACGACCGAGCCCTTCAACGCCCCCAGCAATCCCGGCCTCGATGCGCTTTATTGTCAGGGATACCGTAGCCTCGATGCCTTGCCCGCTCGGCTGGACCGGCACTGGTGCGAAAGCTCGGGTTCGGTCGCGGCGGCTTTCGGCACGCCGTTCATGCCGCCTGATGCAGCGCGACGTCTCTTCTCTGACAGCGATGCGCATCGCAACGCTATGATCTCGGTCGGGGCGATCGATTTTTCGTTGTCGATCGACCCGGCCACGATGGTGGAAGAGCCGGATGGACGCGAGGACTTGAGCTTGACCGAGCGGATCAGGCAACGGCTTGAAACCCCGTCAATCGTTGCGGCCGAGGACGCGCCTGACTCGGAGAAGGAGCTCGCCGAAGACCGCGAGGCAGAGCGCGATGACAGCGCGCGGGACATGGCGGCGCGCGAACCCGAACACACCGAGGAGTGGCCCGTCGCTCGCGAAACAGTTCCCGACGAGATAGAAGGTGCCCGGACGGAAGAAGCGCCGGAACCGCCCCGGCCGGTACTTGTCTTCGGTGACGTCACCCCGCCACGCGACGAGATCGCGGAGGCGGAGACGGCGGAGGGGACCGATCCGCGATGTTATGATCAGCAAAACCTTAGAACTGTCGGCGAAGCGACCTGGACAGGATGTGCAGGCATGCTGATTGTCAGCGAAGCCATGCTGCGTGACGCCAAGCCCGGCTGCCGATCCCATGATACCGTTCATACCATCGAGGCACATGGCCGATCGTTCAGCCTTGCAGATGGCCCCGACACGGTTTTCACCGGGCAGGTACGCAATATGCGGGATCTGTTCTCGTCTTGCAGCGATTTCAACGAGGATATCTCGCATTGGGACACCAGCAACGTGACAAACATGCGCGGCATGCTTGCAAATGCCCATGCCTTTAACCAAGACATCGGGAACTGGGACACAAGCCGCGTCGAAAACATGCGCGCGATGTTCTGGCATGCCCACAGCTTTAACCAGGACATTGGGGCTTGTGATACTGGCCGTGTTCGGAATATGCATTCGATGTTCACGAGAGCTCACAGTTTCGATCAGGATATCGGAAACTGGGATACGGGGCGTGTGGAAACAATGCGCAGCATGTTTTCCGATACGCGTTCTTTCAATCAAGACATTGGCAACTGGGACGTCAGCCAGGTAGAATATATGAATAGTATGTTCAGCAGGACTTCAGCCTTTGACCAAGACATTCGTAGGTGGGACACGAGCAGCGTCAGGGTCTTTCGCTCCATGTTTCTGGAAGCAGAAGCCTTTCGACAGGATCTAAGCCAGTGGTGCGTCAAAAGCGTGGAAGACCGCGGTTACATGTATTTCGACCTGATGTCGAACCTGACAGACCGCCAGCTGCCGGACTGGCAAAGTGGTGGACGCTGTCAATAATGGGGTTTCTTTTCACCTTGCACCATTTTCGAGACAACCCATCCCTGCAATCTACCCCGGTTGCATTCGCGGCACGGGCCTTTCGTGTTATTCGTCGCAAAGTCGCCCTGTCCGCCTGCCTCGCGGCATTGGCCTCAGGCAGCGCGCAAGCCCACACCCCGATGTCTTTCTCGAACCCCTGCAGCGGCAACAGTTCGGCGTCTTGTGTGGTCGCGGCGGTGGGCGACATCACAGCCGACACACCCGCACAGTTCCGCACCTATCTGCAAAGCGGCGTCGAGGGCAACCGCGTGCTGCTGGACAGCGCGGGCGGCGATCCGGTCGCGGGTATGGCGCTGGGCCGGATGTTTCGCGAACATGCGCTGGAAACCGAGATCGGCCGCTGGCGTTCGGATGGCGGCATCGGTGGCGAGGTCGTGGCGGGGGCTGAATGCGCCGGGGCCTGTGCGCTGGCCTTCATGGGCGGCATCCGGCGGCAGGCGGATGCGGGCAATGTTGTAGGGCTCGACACGGGTCTCCTCGCATACCGCTGGATGTCTCCGGCCAGGATCGTGACTTACATGACCGAGATGGGGGTCGATCCCCGCCTTCTGTTTCTCGAGCGTGATCGCATGGACATTCCGCCGGCCGACATCCATCAGGCATTCGACCTGACCACGCAGGACGGGTTCGGCCCGTTCATGATCGCGCCGCATGATAGCGTGATCATGGCGACCAGTCATCGCCTTGGCCCTGCGCGGCTTTATGATGGCATGACCGCGCTTTCGGCCCGGTGCCATGCGGATGCTCCCGCGCTCATCGTTGAGGCCGAGGGCGAGTTGGGGGCAGCATCCTATAGCGGGTTCGTCACAGTAAATGCGCAAGACGAAACCCCTATCGCGCCGGAACAGATCACGCGCTATGGCGAAACAACAGTGGTGCTGCAACTTTCCAGCGATCTGGCCGAGCAGGTGGCTGCCGCCGATCACTTCAAGGTCACTATCATTCGCGGACAGGTCTCGGGTGGCGATATCATCGGGCATTTCGATCTCAGCGAAACCGATGCCAGGATGATCACGTCGGCCTTTCGCTATTGCCGATCATAGAGCGCGCTCAATTCTGCAAACAAGGCGCGTTGCGTCAGGACTGGTCTGCGCAGAGCAACAGCTCTTCGACAGTCTTGGCATCGACGCCCAGCGCCTGGATCAGCGCCGCATCGGGAAAAGTGACATGCCGCTCCAGCAGGGCAAGCCCGGCCCGTCGCGTCTGCTCAAGCGTCCTTGCCCCGGCACTGCCGTCCACCGGGCCCGGGTCAAACCCGGCTTCCTGCAATGCCCCCTGTATCAGCCGGGCGATTTCAGGATCGCGAAAATCGAGCATTCCGCAATAGGGCGCTGGCACCGATGCGGTTTCAGTCCAGCTTTCCACCCGCCTTGCCTGCCCGCCGCTATGACCCGGCACAGCCGCGCGCGTCAGGGCATGGCGCAGGGCAATAGTAGTTTCATCGAGCGCCATGCCAAGATTGCCATTCTGGACAGTTTCCATGAACCATGAGTCTGCCGCGTCCAGCGCCGGGGCGCAGGCGGCGTCCGGATCAGCGCCGATATCGGTGCACGCCACCAGCGCGCAATCTT
>PXDM01000394.1 GCA_003565055.1 Paracoccaceae bacterium | reverse complement strand
TGACCGTCTTCGACGAATGCGACAACACGCTCTCGAAGCTCTACAGGAAGTGGCTTGCCCATCTCAGACCCCCATATCTGCCCTGAAGACAGGGAATCATAGATCAGCGCTCATGGGAATCCTGAATCGTATAAGCCGCAACACGCTCTAATGAATGCAACCCACTATAGGGTCGGAACTTCAGGCACTGAGCGCCCAGGGCCGAAACTGGCGCGCCGGGCTGGTGATGACGGCGCGCGCGCAGACTCACAGCCCGGCTCTGGCCTGGATCCTGCACAGCGGCGGGCAGGCAACAGGCGGGTCAGAGAGTCGTGAACTGCCCCCCGCACTCTGACACCCTACCGTCTGGACGGACGCTTCTGCCAGGGCACAAACACGGATCGCGCTGTCACTGAGGACGGCCCCTGCATGCCGACGGGGCTGCTCCGGCAAGCAGAGCCCTTCCTGCACGAGACCACGCGCATCCGGCCTGCAGGGCGCAGGCCCCGCATGAAAGCGGGCAGACCGATCTGGCCTGCCCTGCAAAGACGTCTCGATCGGGGGTCAGCGGCGCGTCCTACCGCCCCGTTGTGCCGAGCACAGCGCCCGCGGTGGCGAAGATCAGGCTGATATCTGTCCGCAGACCGGCCAGATCGAGGTAATTCACATCCATCTGTACCCGCTCGTCATAGCTGACATCATTGCGCCCCGAGACCTGCCACAGCCCGGTAATGCCCGGCTTCATCGAGAAGTAGGCCGGACGCGCCGAGCCATATTTGTGCAGCTCGACCCGGGTGACCGGGCGCGGGCCGACAAAGCTCATCTCGCCTTTCAGCACATTCCAGATCTGGGGCAGTTCATCGAGGCTGGTGCGGCGCAGGAAGCTGCCCAGACGGGTGATGCGCGGGTCATGGGTGAGCTTGTGGTCGCGCGCCCATTCGGCAGCGGCCTCCGGGTTGGCGGCCAGATATTCGCGCAGATGCGTCTGGGAATCGAGCACCATGGTGCGCAGCTTCCAGCATTTGAAGGCCCGGCCATCCTGACCGACGCGGCAATGGCCGAAAAATCCGCTGCCTCCGTCGCGCGAGATCACGGCCCAGAGAATTGCGATCACCGGGACCAGAATTGGCAGAAGCAGAATGGCCAGCACCAGATCGAAGGCGCGTTTGCCGTATTGCGTATAAAAGGAAGTGGTCTCCTGATCGAAGCGCTGGCCCGAAGACGCATGGAGGGACGTATGGTCAAAATAACTCATCTCACTATCCTGTTTGCAATGGATCGGGGCAACGCGCTTGGGGCGACGCGCTCCTGCCGAGATACCGAGCCGAATGATTCCCAAGTTAATGCAACCTTAAACGATCAACAACAATCTTAATAAAAATTAAGCTTTTTGGTTAACGCAGCCCGGACCATGAAAGGGGGACTTCTCGAATCTGAACGCCGCACAGCACCTCCCTTCAAGTAATTGATAAATATAAATTAAAATTGACAGAATTTGAACTGGCCATCCGCCCGCTCACCAAGTCCACGCCCCTGACACGCCTTCTTTGCGCGCGTTCAACCTCTGCGCGAGGAGGGGCCGGAAAAAGATTTCGGACATCTGGCGAAAATTTATGCATGCGCGCCCGGATTCTGGCCTCGGGGCTGATGAAACGGGAGATGATTCTCTCTCCGGGGCGCCCCCCCCTCTCAGGGCGGGGTCACGGTCACCTGTTCGATGGTTTCGGCCAGATCACCGAGCCGCGCGAGATCGGCTGGGATATGCAAGGCATAGACCGGGACCTGCGCGACAATGGCCCCACAGCGGCGCAGATGGGCGACAAGATGCGCCTGACCCAGCTTGGTTTCGCCATAGCGGGCCATGAAGGTGTAGCGCATCACCATCTGCAGCGCGTCATGCGGGGCCAGACGTTCAGCGGCAGGGGCCGTGACCTCGGGGCTGCGGCGCAGCACGAAGACTGCCCCCATCGGCACCGGATCCGGAGCCATGGGCGCGGGGATGCGCTTTTGCAGTTTGGTCACCAGCGGATGCACGAGGCGATCATCTTCATCGGCGGCCAGTTGCAGGGCCGCGACAGAATCAGGCCAGAGCTTCATCGTCGAAAAGCCCGGCCGGACCAGCGGCTCCTTACCCGCAGCATCCATCTCCACCGCGACCAGATCATCGGTCAGCGCCAGATGCCCGCGCGCCAGAAGTGCGCCGTTGGTGGTCGATTTCCCCGCCCCCTTGTCGCCCAGAAAGATCGCCGCGCGCCCATCCACACTGACGGCGCTGGCATGCAGCGCAAGAATGCCCTGCCGCTCCAGCGCCAGCGAGATCACCAGCCCCAGAAAGGCTTGCGAGACCTGAAAATCCGACACGCCCTCATGCGGCTCGATCTCCACGAGATCGGGGCGCGCGATGCGAAAGCCGCCGACAAAGCTCCAGTGCAGATATTGCGCGTCGGGGGTGATGTCGAAGAACGGATCGACAGGCGGGGCTTCTGAACGAATGACGCCCTTGGTCCGCACCGCATGCAGGTCGATGGGCTGGTCAGAGCCGGTCGCGTCTTCGAGCACGTCGAGATCAAAATCCGAGGCCAGTGTCAGGCCGAACACCGAATAGAGGCGCCGGGTCGCGGTCATATCAATCGTCCTTCTGCCTGCTGGCTCTGCCAGCGCACCAGCGCGTCTGACCAATTCAGCAGCACGGCCAGCCGCCACATCAGCTTGAGCGCATAGGGTTCTGTCACGGTCCCGGCCAGAATTTCCCTGAGCAGCGCCTCGGCGCGGTCGGGATAGAGAAAGGCCGCCAGCGCATGAAACGGATCCGCCCCGCGGGCCTGATAGAATTGCCATATGGCGGCGGTGATTTCAGCGCTAAAATCCGCCTTGTCGTGACGGGTGCGGATGCGCTCGGGCAAAAGCCCGCGCGTCGCTTCGCGCAGCACCCAGCGCGTCTGCCCGTCGCGCAGCCGCGTCTCGGCGGGCAAGGCCAGACAGAGCGCGACCACACGGCGATCATAGAAGGGATAGAGCGGCAGAACCCCCGCCGCAGTGGCCGAGCCATGCAGGACTTCAAAGGCCCGCTCAATCAAGGGATTGGTGACATCGCGCAGATTGGCGCTGCGCGCCACATCATGGATGTCCTGCGCTGTCGCGAGGGGATCGACCGGCGCATAGCGACTGTCGGCATCGATCCGGGCGCGCAGATCCGGCGCGATCAGATGCGCCCCGACCAGCCCAGGGTCGCCGCCTGTGGGCGCAGCAGCCTGCCAGCGGACAATCCGGGCCATGACGCGGCGCAACAGGCTGCGTCTGGGCAACCCGCCATATCGTACGATATGCCCGAAATAGAGCAGCGAGAGCGATGTGCCATGAAGCCGCGCTACGGCCCGTGATGCGCCCCAGAGCTTCCCCCAGGACCGGCTCGCGGCCAGTTCCACCATCCGCGCATAGCCATGCGAGATCACCTCATCGCCGCCATGCCCGTCGATCAGCGCGCTCAGCCCCAGATCGCGGGCCTCGGCATAGATGCGGCGGCTCTTCTGCAGACCGGGGGCCAGGAAGAGATCCATCTGCTCCTCGATCAGCGGCCCCAGGGCGTTCAGATCCGGCGCGGCCGTCACGGTGATCGCATGGCCTTGCGTGCCGAAAGCGGCATTGGCCTCGTCGATATAGGTGCTTTCATCATAGGCTTTGTCGGCCCCGTAGACAAAAGACAGCGTGCGCAGGGCCGCGCTGCCCTGCGCATGGGCGGTCTGTGCCGCGAGCCCGACAAGGGTGGTCGAATCGAGCCCGCCGCTGAGCATCGCGCCAGTGCCCGGTATGGTGCGCGCCGCCGTGGCCAGATCCAGCACGGCGCGCAGCCGGGCGGGCGCACCTTCGGCAGGTTGCAGCGGTGGCAGCGTGAGCTCCCAATAGCGCGCAACGCTCACCCCCCCCGAATCGGCGCTCAGATGATGCGCAGCAGGCAGGCGCGCCAGCCCCGCGAAGGCCGTGCGGTCGCGGTCGATCTCGTCGCCACGGATGAAATCGGCGATGCGGATCGCGTCAGGCTGCAGGGCCGCGCCCGACAGATGCAGCACGGCGCGCAGGTCAGAACCTGCGCAGAGCGCCCCGTCCTGCGGCATATACCAGAAAGGATAGACCCCCAGATGATCGCGGTAGCCCGTGCTGCGGCCGGTGTCATGATCATGGATCACGACCGCGAAGGATCCGCTCACGAGTTCGGTAAACGCAGCCCCACGCGCCGCATGGGCGGCGGCCAGAAGCGCCAGATCCGACAGGCCAGCCGCCGCATCAGGCGCCATGCCGAGGGCTGCACAAAGTCCGGGCCGGTTATCGAGAAACACAAGCCCGCAAAAGCTCAGCGCGCCTGCACGGTGATGCGCGCCCGCCCCCCGCCAGGCCAGCAGAGTGCCCGGATCGGGGCGCGCGACCTGCCAGCCTGCCGCCTCCATCCGGGCGGCGCGGGCTGTGAGTTCAGCCTGGTGGCCGATCCGGACGGCAAATCCGTGGCTCACGATGCCGCCCCCGCAGGCAGGGTCGGGGTGGGCAGATCGAGGATCTTGCTGAAGGCCCGCACCGATTCTTCATTGCCTTGCAAGACCACAGCGCCATTCCACAAGAGCCAGGCATGCGCCTTGAGCTCCGAGCCCCCCTCCTTGCGCACACCGATGGAAATGGTGGAGGGAATGCCCTTCCAGGACAGCAGCGCCTGGCAGGAAATCGTCTGGGTCAGGCAAGAGCCATCGGGCACCAGCCGCGCCATGCGGTTCACCGCCCGGGTCAGCCTGGCAACAGTCCGGATGCGCTCTGGCTGCGGATCGGGCGGACAGGGGCGCACCAGAAGCCGTCGCAGGCGCTGATAGGTGGTCACCCACAGCCCCAGACGCACCACCACAACGACAAGCAATGACAGACCGTAGATGCCGGCCCAACGCAGGCGACGCATCAAACCGCTTCGCCCGTCGGCAGGACGCGCAGGATCTGCGCCTCGACCATCTGCGTCAGCAGCGTTTCGACATCGCGGCGGCAGATCTCGGCCGTCACATCGAAGCGTTCGGTCACGAGCGTCACGATCTCCTCGAGTGAGCGGGGCTCGGCCAATGCGGGCCAGACTTCGGAAGCGGTCGCATTGAGCGTGAAATAGGTATTGGTCTTGAGATGCAGAAGCGCGCGTTCGCCACCGATATCGCAATCGATCACATCAGCTTGCGCCACATAACGTGTCTCGGAGGTCATGAACTCTTACCTGCTGTTTGGACCTTTTGGACCTGGCTGGCCTGCGGACATATCGCCCTGACACTGCAGGATGATCAAGAGTCGTGCAGCCAGAAAGTTAAAATGCCGTTGGAAAATCAGATTTGCAGCCAAAAAAAATCAGGATCCGGCCAAAGCCGGATCCTGAAGCGCCTTTCGGAAGAAAGGCTTTGTCTTTGTTCCACTTAGGAAGTGGTCAGCTGGTTCAGAGGCGTGCCAGCATCAAAGGCACCATCGAGTGTCTGCCCACCAGTGCTCTGCTTGGTGATGCTCTCGACATGGCCATGCGCGCGCAGAGCCGGGGCTGTGTAAACTGCTTTCGTCATATGTATTCTCCTTCGCTAGGAAGATTGCGGGATGAGCAACCAAGCGCCACTATACCTGACCCACGCAGTTTTACTCAAGTAAAATTAACTTTTTGTTTAGGATTGGTTAAACTCCGGAATAGGCGCATATTTTTTGAGCAAAGCCTTGCTTTCAAAGGGATTTTCAACCATGGGGCGAAGACTTTTTACCCTTTTCTCGGGTATCCTGGCCAATCAATGCGGCATCGCAGCGAAGCCGATTCGGCCATGGCCCGGCTGGTGTGACAAGAATTTTGTCAGAGCCATGGCAGAAACCCGCCAGTGACATGCAGCTTTGGCGCATGACGATTCACCGGGCGCGCAGATAGAGGGAAATTCATGCATCGGGCTCAGGATGCTCCCAACGCGGTCAAGGCCCGCGACAGATCGCGGAAAAAGCCAGCGGCCAAGGCTCTCGGACTGACAAGACCAAGACAGTTTTTCCCCGATATGCCAATATCATCTTTGCCCCCATGACAGCCGGACCCGGAGGATTGTGCCGATGAATTTCACCTGGAGCCTGAGCTCTAGCGCCCGTCCCCGGCGCAGACCCGTGCGGGCTGGCCGGGTTGTGCCTGAACTGGGCATCGCGGCGGATCTGGACGGGAACGCGCTGACGCTGCGAATCGCGTCGATCAACCCTGCCGCCTCCGGTGGGGCGGAGCTCTCGCGGCTCGATCTTGATGGCATCTCCGTGCTCGGCGATGTGGTCAATCCCTACAGCCCGCAAATGGCCACGACGATGGATCCGGGGCGCATCACCGGCAGCGCGGTGCCAGTGGCACGCCTCACCGCGCCACTGGAGCCGGGCGCGACATATCTTGTCTCATACAGCATCATCTCGGCCATGCCGGTTTCAACCCTCTGGACCGGGCCGGAGATTGGCGGGGCTTTCGCGACCACGACACTCCCGTCCTTCCCCGGCACCCACAATCTTCTCCTGAAGGTCACGCACCCGGATGGCACGCGGATTTGCAGCCTGGATGGCGATATCACCTTCGGATATATCTCCTGCCGCAAGGCGGAATGGCACTACATGCTGCCCGAGGGCACGGCCTATCCCGAGCTGGCCGAGACACCGCACCCGGGACCGATCTCGGGCGAGGATCAGATCGTATCGGCGCTGAGCGCCCCGCTCGAGCCCGGCGCCGCCTATACGCTGCGCTATCATGTGACGGCCGCGAATGGCCCTGTGGCGCTGTCCACAGACGCGGATACCGGCTCTCCCTTCCCCACGACCCCCCTGCCCCATGAGATCGGCCATCACGCCGTCACCCTGATCGCACAGAGCAGCGCCACAGCCGCAATCGCGCGCGTCACGGGCGATCTGAGCTTCGCGCGCTTCTCCTGCCGCCGCGCAGGCGGGACGACAGGACGGCAGATCCGCTCGGTCATCAGAACCGGAAACGCATCTGCCGAGACTGTCCTCTATACCCCTGACCCGGACGGGCGCGCCTTGCGATCATGGCAGCATACAGGACCGGGCAATGGTGGCTGGGTCATGCACAGCGCCATTGCATCGGACGGGGTGTCATATCTGGCGGCTGTAGACGTTGGCTGTGCATATATCACCCGCGATGCAGGCGCGTCATGGCGGCAACTCGGCGCTGCAAACGGCATAACCCAGACACATGGGGCCTGCGTCGAATTTGGCTATTCCGATCCGGACCTTGTCTATCTCGGAAATGACAGGGGTTTGTTTCGAAGCGCGGACGGGGGCAATAATTTTGACCTGGTCATATCAGGTGGCCGCATCGCTCAAGTGACTGCAGGTGCAACCAAATCATATGCGGCCCAGGGGAGGAGCCATAACACGGCCTGTCGGACTGTCCTCGCAAGTCAGGACAATGGCGCGACATGGACTGTCGTGAACAGCTCATTGCCACCGGATACCCATATCATGAATATCCGCATTCACCCTGTCGATAACGACCGGGCGTTATTCATCAGTTCACCCGGGCGCTTTTTCAGAGACGGGGCGCGCAAGCTCTATGAAACCGATGACGGCGGCGTGACGATCAAGGAAGTCGATGTCGGTGGCTTCCCCATCTATGACGCGGCCTGGTCCAATGATGGCTTGACGAGCTACATCACAACCCGCGAGGAAGACAATACCGGACGCCTGCTGTCAAAGGCACCGGGATCCGAGAGTGCGCTCACGCAAATCCATACACCGGCCTCTCTCAATGGCAGAGGTCGGGCCAGCGGCACCGGCACTGGCATGATCTGGGTGCCTGCCGGCACAGCGAACACATTGCGGCTTTACGACCGGCGCAGGTGGTGGTGGCCGAATGTGCAAACCACTGACGGCGGTGCAACATGGACATTCTTGCCGGTTCTTTCTTCTGATGTCCATTTTTACGGATGGTCCGCGCCGGGCTGGGCGACCAATTCGCGCAATGTCAAGGAATGGTCATTCTCAAAGCATCATCCTGATATTGCCTTGTACACAACCAACCAATTCATCCGGGCAACCACGAATGGTGGGCAGGTATTCCGGGAATTGGGCACAGTCGAGGCCGAGGAATTGGCCATCGAAGGCCAGCCGGGTTTCTTCCGCACAACCGGGATTGACAACACAAACGGAATGGCCGTTGCCCAGCACCCGCAAAACCCGGATTTTGTCATGATTGCTCTGGCGGATCTGGGCGTTTTCAGAACCCTTGATGGTGGCGGCGCATGGCAAAACTGCAACCAGGAACCGTATACCGGCAATTGGAGAAATTACGGTGGCAGCATCAGAGGGATTGCCATGGACCCGGATGATGAAAACATTGTCTGGGTGGCGAATAGTGCGGGAACATCAACAGAGGAAGTCCGCCTGCGTATTCTGAAAAGCACGTCTGGCGGCGTGCAAGGAAGCTGGGTGGCTTCCGGCACTGGCATGCCGCCGGGGCACAGCAGCACACAACGAGTATATGATCTTGCCTTGGACCCGACCAGTCCTTTCGGCGCGCGCCGTCTGTTTACAACGCTTGGCGGTGACGTATGGCGCTCCGAGGATGATGGTTCAACATGGCAGATGGTTCTGAGCGGGGACGATTCCTACCGTGTCGCTGTCAGCGCCGATGGTGTTGTCATGGCCGGTGGGCGCGAAACGGTCTATGTGTCAGGCAACCATGGCGATCCTGACACATGGACCGCTGTAACGATTCCGGGCTTCTCCGACGAGGGGAACGCCCGCGTCTGGGCACATGGCAGTTTCAGAGGGGTCGCGGACATAAAGGCCGACCCATATCGACCCGGTATTTTCTGGATTGCAGCCACCAGCCGCTCAAACCCGACAGGTGGCGTGTTCCGATATGAAAACGGTGCCGTGACACGGGTCACATCTGAATCCTATGTCCGCACAGTTGCCGTCAGTCCGGCAAACGGGTTCATCTATCGTGGTCAATCCGCAGCCCTCAGCAGTGGGGGCTACAGAGAAGAGGTTGACGGGATCGCTGTGTCGAAAGACGCGGGCGCCACATGGGAAGTGATTGATAACCCTATGGCCTTCAACAATGTCGGCATGCTGTACATACCGGAACAGGACCCCTCGACCATGTGGGTGATCAATATCGGTCACGGATTCTGGAAAACCGCCCTGCCATAAGGCAGACTCCTTCCCTGATGCGACGGGCCCTGAAGCGACGGGAACTGCACAAAATGCATGTGATCGCCTTGTTCCGGGCCTCCGGGCTCTTCAGCCACCGGATCGTGATGAAAGTCGGCCATGACGTCTACCTGATCCGACAAATTCTGGTTAGACCCCATATCAGATTCTAGCCATGGGATATGCGTCATGATTCTGTTTTCCGCCAAGAGAAGCGCTGTTCACGACATGCATCTGGACGCAATCGCGCAATACGCCGCCCCCCATGATATCGGGGTCACGGCACGGATCGACGGTGCGAGGGCAATCCCGGCGCTGCTGCGCAACCGCGATCGCATCATCTTTTCCCAGTCGACAGGACCTGCTTCTGCGCTTGTCCTGCCTCTGGCCCGCCTGCTTGGCAAGACTGTCGTGCATTACATGCACGAGCCATCACGCCTGCGTAAGAAGCTGCGCGCAAATCCGTTCATGAGATCCGTCATACGCCAGACCGTCCAGTGGATCGAGATGCACAGCGCGTCCAAGGTGATGGTCAGCCGAGAACCGCTCGTCGAGCGCGCGGCTTCAGTCTATCATGTGTCGCCCCGAAAGCTCGTCCTCGCCCCCCTTCTGATGCCGGCCCCGACCCCCTCCAGCGCAGGGGAAAAGACCCGCATCACCTATCTTGGGCGGATCGATGAGCGGCGCTATTTCCAGGATTTCCTGCACATGGCCCCCGCGTTGAAGCGCCGCGGATTCCAGCCAACCATTCTGACCGGCGATGTCGGCACCTTGAAGAAATACGCCAATACGCTCCCTGCCGAAATCGACCTTCAGGCGGAAGCGAATTTTTCCGAAGACCTCAAGGCGCGCATTCTTGGCGAAACGCTTGTGCTCTGGAACCCCAAACGCGGTGAGATCTCTCAATCCGGCGTGACCGCAGATGCTGTGCGCTACGGGCTTCCTATCCTGTTGACGGACAAGGATCCTGCCTATTCGGACCTGCTCGCGAATGGGATCGCACTCGACTTTGATACCGCGCGAGACACTGACTTTGCTTGCCTTGACAATATCGATACCGCGCATGTGGCGCAAAAGGCAGCAGCCCTGTTTTCGCGCATCCATGGCGCAGACGCGTTTCGTACGTTTTATCTACCCCATATGAGCTGATCCGGCTCAGCCAGGGCGGGATGGCTCGCCTGTGGCCGTTGCATAGACCGCGCGCGTCTGTGCCATCATCTGCACAAGCGTGCGCTGCTCGGCCAGCGCAGTTGATGCCGCGCTGAAGGCCCGGCGGCGGTCCGTGTCGGTGACGAGCTGCGCCAGCACGGCCCCGATGGCCTCGGAGCTGCTGTCCAGCGGCAGGATATGACCGTTCTCGCCCTCGATCACGGTCTCCTCGACCCCGCCCACCTGCGTGGTGACAATCGGCGCGCCGGCATGGAGCGCCTCGATCAGCGTATAGGGCATCGCTTCATAGCGGCTGGTCATGCAGAAGATATCGAGCCCCGGAAACAGCGCCGGTCCGTCGCACCAGCCAAGGAAACGCAGCGGCGCGTCCCCGGCCCGCGCCTCACAGGCCGCGCGCAAAGGGCCGTCGCCCAGCACCACGCCACAGGCCGCAGGGGCCGCGCGCGTGGCCGCGATCACCGCATCGACAAAGCGCAGCGGCTCTTTCTGATCGTCGAGCCGCCCGATGAAGCCGATGGCCACATCCTGCGGCCCGAGCCCCATCCGAGCCCGCGCTGTTTCGCGGCGGGCAGTTTCGGGCAGGGCCGCGCCGTTGACCACAGTGGCAAGCTTTGCCGCCGGAATGCCAAGCGCGCGGGCATGGGTATATTCGGAACTGCTGACCGCAATGATCCGGTCCGCGCGGCCTGCAAGCAGCCGCTCGATCGTGCCGTAGATCAGCCGCCCGGCCCGGCCCAGCCCGGGGTCCATCGTGCGCAGCGCATGCGGTGTGTAGATACGCGTGCCGGGGATGCGGCGCGGCAGAAGCCGCACCAGCGCCCCGGCCTTGGAGCTGTGCCCGTGCAGCACATCAAACGGCCCCAGATCGTCCAGACATCGCGCGAGCGCACGCAAGGCGCGCAGATCGTGCAGGCCCACAGCGCGCTGCATCTCGACCTCGGCCGCGCGCACGCCCTGCAGCGCCAGAAGCCGCTCCTTGAAGGAGGCCGCCGCGCGCAGCGGCGACCAGATGACCGTGACCTCCAGCCCTGCCCCCGCAAGCCCTTCGGCCAGATCCAGCACATGCCGCCCCGAGCCCCCGCCCGAGGTTTCGAGAATAAGCGCCACCTTGCGGATCTCTGTCATGCGCGCCCCTGCCCTGCCCGTCGCAGTTTCACCTGTCAATGCGCCCGCCGCTCGCGGGTCTTGCGCAGCAGTTCCTGCAGGCGCGGGAAGACATAAAGCCAGCGCAACCCGCGCGGCAAGGGATGATCGACATATTGCTTGAGCGTCGGGCGCAGCACATCACGCCACTGGCCGCGCCGCGCCTTGCGGATCAGATCGGGCCGGGCCTGCCAGGGATACATGAACTCCCCCCCCACCATCTCGAAGGCCACTTGCTTCTCCAGCGCCAGATCCCCGCCAAGATTGCGCAGCGTCAGTTCCAGGAATTTCAGCCCGCGCCAATTGTCGTCATGCGGGGTCCAGTCGGCCAGCGGTGACATCAGCCGCTGCAATTCCAGCGCGGCCTCGACCGTGCCGCGCTGCCCCAGCCGGTCGGCCAGCGCCAGCGCTGCGTCCGGATCGAACCCCTCGAAGCCCACCATCGCATCAAGATCGCTCAGCCAGTGCAGATGCGACCAGACATGGCGGGAATGATGGTGGCAGATATAATTAAACAGATAAGGCGCGGGCATGGTCGGGAAGCGCGCGCCGCCCAGCTCCATCTCCTCGGCCTGGGCGAAGGCCGCGTCGGGGTCGAAAATGCCCGAAAACTTGTCGAGCTTGACCTGCAGATCAATCGCCGCCCCTTCGGGCGAGATCAGCATCGCATCGCTGCGGTAATGCAGCGCGGCCTTGATCTCCTCCGGGGCTGAGAGGAATTTCGGAGGCTGGCCGGGGGCCACCAGCCGATACTCCTGCGTGAGCGCGTGATGCACGATATCGCGCAGCGCCGCTTTCGGCACCAGAATATCAATATCGCGGCAAGGGCGCAGGCCCAGATCCGGGTAATAGCGCGCAACCAGATTGATGCCCTTGAAAAACAGCCCCTGAACCCCGAGCGGCGCGAGACAGGTTTCCTGAAAGCGCCGCTGCGCTGCCACCAGCGTCAGGTTGCGGATCGCCGTGCGATTGGCCGCCTGATCGAGCCGGGTCTGCATCTGCGCATCAATCAGCCCCGGTGCCATCTCGCGCAGATGCAGGCGCATGTTGGGCAGGCTGAAATTGCGATCGGCAGTCGCCAGCGCCGCCTCCCAATCCGTGGTCACGGCCAGCAAATCCGTCATGGCCGCGCGCTCAGGGGCTGTCATCCGGACTTTGGCAAGGCCAATTTGCAGACGGTTTTCGGAAGTGTCGTATCTGGGGTCCATGATATCGAATAGTCTGCCTTGTCACACAGGTCCCGAGACAGGTCCCGTTGCTGCAATCGCTAAGATTTTACCCGCACGCAGGAAAGGCATACTCCACCCGCGAGCCCGAGACTAGGGACGAAAGCGCAACATCCACGAATTCATACCGGCTGTGCTGCGAAAGGTGGCAGCCATGGCCGGATCAGCCCTGCGCTTGCAGCCAGGCCACCAGGCGCTCGCGCAGGGGGCCGTCGACCTTGGGGCCTGACAGGGTGAGGGTGGCATGGCTGAACCCGCCTTTGCTCTCAAGCCAGATGCCGGGGCGGATTTCGACGCGGGCCGGACCCGGTGCCGGGGCAGGATCAGGATCAGCGGCCTCCGCAGGTGAGGCTGCGGGCGGCGGGACAGGGGCAGCCCCCTGCCCGGCCCGGCCCGGCTGCAGCGCTTTTTCCAAGAGCGCCAGTTCCGCACTGGCCTCTGTGACGCCTGCCTTGCGCAGCCGGTCCGTGAGCCTGCGCGCGAAACCCGGCTCGGTCTCAATCGCCCGCGCAAGCGCCAGCCCCAGCCGTTCGGGAATGGCCGGGCCGAAGCGCAGATGGCCGCCAAGCGCCTGATGCACGCTCAGGAAGGATCCGATCTTCGAGCGCTTGGCGCGGCTGGCCGCTGCGAACAGCCCCGCAATCGCGGCTTTCGCATCCGGATAGACCCCGGCCTCGGCCACGAGCGCGGCAAGCCGGGCGCGCTCGAAATAGCTGATGCCCGCGCGGATCTCGTTTTCCTCGACCATGGCGCGATAGGTCTCCGCGAGGCTTTCGGGCTGGCGCACCAGTGCGAGCACCGTGCCGAATTCCGCGCCCTTGCTCTCGGCATTGAGATAGCGCAGCGCACTCAGCCGTCGCCAGCCCGAGATCAGCCCATAGCCGCCCTCGGGCAGCGCCGTCACCTCGATGGGCACTTGCTGGCCGCGCGCGCGCAGCGAGGCCACCAGATCCTCCATATCCTCGAGCGCGATCTCCATCCGGTCGCGGGTCAGGTGGTCGGCATCAATCTCGAAAATCGGCAGCGACAGGATCAGCCGCCCTGAGCTCCGCGCCGCTTCCAGCTCGCGCGTCAGACTGTCGAGCGCGGCCTGGGCAGAACTGTCGCCTGCCACCTGTGCGATGGGGGCCGCGCGCGCAGGCGAGGGCAGGGGCGGCAGGGCAGGGGGGGCCATGCCCTCCATGGATTTCGTCTCCAAACTCAGGCGTTTGCGGCGGGCCATGAGGGACTCCTGTAGGATCGAGAGAAGGGCAGGATCGCGCAAAAAGCCAAAGGTCGTGACACCAGAGCGCGCGCGGCCGTGAAAATTCCGCAAGCTATCGCGAATATGCGTTTACTTTCAGAGGCTTGCGCAGACGTGTTTCGCGTGCGAAACAAAAGGGGCAGGCTTTGCGAAACAGGGCGGGCTTGCGCGAAATTTCCGCAGGCCAGACCGTTTTCGCACATGTTTTCAATGCCTTGCGCAAATCCGTTTCGCGCGCGAAACATCACGCAGCCCCCTTTTCGCGCGCCAATTCATCGCGCCGCCAACTGCCGATCAGCAGGCGTTTGAACATGGCATAGGTCTCGTCAAAGGTTTCGCGCCCGCGGATATAGGTCTCGCGGTTGAAGTCGCGGTAATCGGCCTCATAGATGCCAGAGACCTGCTCGCCCGCCTGCCCGATCAGCGCCGTGAAACCCTGCCGCTGCGGCGCGAGCGCGGGTCCCAGAAGCCCCTGCATCAGACCCGCGAATTCCGCCTGCTGGCTGCTGTCATAGCGCGTGATCACTGCGCGGACCGCGTCCCATTCAAAGGCCAGCCCCTCGCGCCCCAGCGCGCGCGCGACCATGTTCTCGCCTTCCTCAATGGATTGAAAGGTCGCATGCAGCATGTCGAAGAAGCGGCCTGTGGAATCGAATTCCAGAAAACTCGCGCCTGTGGGCACGAGCAGGATATCAGCGGCGGCGAGCCCGTTGATGGTCAGATAACCAAGCGCCGGGGGGGTGTCCAAAAGCACCAGATCGTAAGCGTCGAGCGCGCCATCTTCCGCGAGCGTGTCGGTCAGCGCGTCCCAGAGCTTCCAGGACCGCGCGCCCATGCGCCAGACGGGGATCTGGAATTCCGCCCAATAGAGGTTCAGCTGCGCGCCGATAATGTCGATATTGGGCCAATGGGTCGACTGGATGAGATCCTTCGCAGTGAGTTTGCGCGCCTCATCCAGCGTGTCATCGAGCGGCTGGGGCGCGTCGCCGCGCGCGAGCCGGGTCTGGTTCTCGGCCATCAGATGGGTGGCGTAATGGCGCGCGAGCAAGGGAAAGACCGTCTGCCATTCATCCGAAACTTTCGCGCCGAAAATCGAGGACATGGAGCCCTGACTGTCGAGATCAATCACCAGCACCTTGTAGCCGTCAAGCGCCGCCGACATCGCGAGATGCGCGGCGGTCGAGGTCTTGCCGACCCCGCCTTTGAAATTCGCGACCGCCGCGATCTTGGCAGGCAGGCCGCTGGGGCGGTAGGGCATGTAATCGCGCTTCTTCGCGCCTTGTGTGGCGAAGAAGGCGCGCAGGCGCAGCACCTCGTCGAGCGTGAACCATTTCGAGCCGCCCTCGACCTGGGTGCGCCCCTGCGGCAGATCGGGATTGGTTTTGAGCACGCGGCGGAAATGGGCCTGGGCGACGGGGATCAGATAGCGGGTGATCTCCCATGTCGAAAAGAGCCGCAACTGCCGCGCCCCGCTTGCATCCCGGCCCTGGGCTTCAAGCTGCGCGCGCCCGGTCGTGTAGCGCTGCGAGATCTCGGCGAAATCGCGCGTGCGCAGGGGGGCCCCCAATTCGGCCTCGGCCTGATCAGGGGCGATGTTGAAATAGGGGGGGGTGCTCATGCGGATCTGCCCATGTTATCATTTTCAGACAGTATACGCAAAATATCGGCATATGGAAGGTTTTTCGTATCTTGCACAGCTTTCCCAAGCAAATACAGCGGGTTGGTCGGGCGGGACGCTGGTGGTTCTGCCAGGCCCCTGCATCGGGCCTGAAAAAACATGCTGTTAAATTCTGTTATAGTATAAGTTACGGGAACATGCGCGCAAAAAAACTATTGTCTGTTCAGAGGGTTGTGGGTGCAAATCTGTCTGGGGTGACTCTGAAACCACGTTGGGGCGACTCTGAAACACCGCCGCTGTGATTCCGAACCCCCGAAAGCTGTGCGCGGCCTGCTGGACAGCGCCTGTGGATAACTTTAGGCTGGGTGTCAATGAAACCACGAATCCGGTGCGGGCTTCCAAGACGCCAGAACATGGCGCATCCTGACCGCAAGCAAACCGGGGGCAGAGGGCAGGGCGATGGCCGCAGGCTTGTTACCGGACCGCTATCCGCAGGGGGATTTCTTCCTCTGCGACATCCTTGGCGCAAGCCCCAAGGATGATCTCGCCTCGATGGAACATCCGCTGTTCTCGCTCTCGACAAGGCCCGATCTGCGGGTGCTCGATTATACCCATAACGGGGCCGAGATCCGGGTGACGCCCTCGGTGCGCGGGTTGGCGACGATCCATGACAAGGACATTCTGATCTATTGCATCAGCCAGTTGGTGGCAGCCCTCAATGCGGGCCGCACAGTCTCGCGCCATCTCACCTTGCGCGCGCATGACCTGTTGGTGGCGACCAATCGCGACACCTCGGGCGATGCGTATCGCCGGCTCATCGAGGCGTTTGAGCGGCTCGCGGGCACGCGCATCACCACCAATATCACCACCGGCGAGATCGAGACGACGCGCGGCTTCGGGCTGATCGAGGCCTGGGAGATCCGGCGCGCGACCAAGGCCGGGCGGATGATCTCGGTCGCAGTGACGCTCTCGGACTGGCTCTACCGCGCGGTGCTCGCGCGTTCGGTCCTGACGCTGAGCCGCGATTATTTCCGGCTGCGCAAACCGCTGGAACGCCGCGTCTATGAGTTGGCGCGCAAGCATTGCGGCCGCCAGCCCGAATGGGTCGTCAGCATGGCGGTGCTGCACAAGAAATCGGGCGCGGCCTCGCCGCTCAGGGTATTTCGCAAGATGATCCGCGACATGATCGCGGCGGATCATCTGCCCGATTACCATTTGCACGAAGGGGAGGGGGATCTGCTGGTCGTGCGCCCGCGCCGCGTGGTCGCGGCCGGGGCCGGTGCTCTGGCCCTGACCAGCCTGCCGCCGCTCTCAAGCGCATGCATCGAGCGCGCCCGCAGTCTTGCGCCGGGCCATGACATCCATGCGCTGGAAGCCCGCTGGCGCGCGCATTGGCATGACACGGGCCGCAAACGCCTGCGCAGCCCCGAAGCCGCATTTCTGGGCTGGCTTGGCAAGCAGATGGGTTGAGCGATCAGCCCGGCCAGACTGGTGCGGGTGGGGAGGAGGCCGGATCGACGCCGTCCTCAGACGGGTTGAGGAAAGAGCGCGCCTGCCGCTCGAAGAGCTGCGCATAGCGCCCGCCGAGGCGCACGAGCTCGTCATGGCTGCCCGCTTCCAGAACCCGGCCATGCCCCAGCATATAGATGCGGTCGGCCATGCGGATCGTGGACAGCCGGTGCGAGATCACCAGCGCCCCGCGCCCTTCCAAGCGTTCGCGGAAATTGTCGAAGAGCTCGGCCTCGGCGCGCGGATCGACGGCGCTGGTGGGCTCGTCCATGATGATGAAGGGCGATTGCGGGAAGAAGGCGCGCGAGAGCGCCACGCGCTGCCATTGCCCGAGGCTCAGCTCGCGGCCATTGTCGAAAAGCCGCGTGAGCGGGGTCTCCATCCCCTGCGGCAGCCCGGCGATGAAATCCGTAGCCCCCCCGAGCGCCGCCGCCTGCGCGATGCGCGGATCGCCCGGATCGCGGGTGACATCGCCGAAGCGGATGTTTTCGGCCACAGTCTCGGCATAGCGGGCGTAATCCTGAAAGATCACGCTGAACAGCGCGCGATAGGCGTCGGGGTCAAATTCGCGGATATCCACCCCGTCAAGCGTGATCCGCCCTGCGCTCGGGTCATAGAGCCGGGTCAGCAGCTTGACGAGCGAGGTCTTGCCCGAGCCATTCTCGCCCACGATCGCGGTGATCTTGCCTGCGGGCAGCTCGAAATCGATCTCTTCGAGCGCGGGGGCCTGATTGGCAGGATAGGTGAAGCTCACGCGCTCGAAGCGGATGCCGGTCTGCACAGGACTGGGCAGGGCGCGCGGGGTGGCGGGGGCGGTCAGGGTCGGCTCGACGGTCAGGAAGCCGAAAAGCTGCGACAGGAAAAGCTGGTGGTCATACATCTGCGAGAGTGCCTGCACGAAGTCACGCCCGCTCATCTCGGCGCGTTTGAACAGCAAAAGGAACAGCACCAGATCGCCGAACCCCGCATCCCCCGAGATCACCCGCAGCACGAGCCAGGTGGTGGCCCCAAAGAAGACCAGCGCCGCCGCGCCGGCTGCGAGGATCTCGGCGCGCATCTTGCGCTTCTCGATGCCGAGCTGTTCGCCGCGGATCTGCAGGCGCAGGGCGCTGAAGCGCTCGCGCAGCGCAGCACCAAGCTGGCTGATGCGCAATTCCTTGGCATGGTGATCCGAGGTCAGAAGCCAGTCGAGATAGGCCGCGCGCCGTTCCATCTGCGCCCGCCGGTGCTGCCACTCGAAAAGCTTGCGCGTGAAGAACATCCGCACCACGACCGCGATGCCCATGCTCAGCAGCAGCATCGGCACCAGCCGCCAGTCGAGCATCGCCATCAGCACCAGCACCGAGACCAGAAACACGATGCTGCGCAGGAATTGCGCCAGCGTCGAGACCACCTGCGCAGGCCGCTGGGGACCTGCCGCGCGCGCGCGCTGGAGCGAATCGTAATAGGCCGGGCTTTCATAGAAGGCCAGATCGACCTTGATCGCGCGGGCATGGATCTCGCGATTGACGTAATCGGCGACCTCCATCCCCTGACGCTGGCGGGCATATTCGCCCAGCCGCTGGGCCGCGACCGTGAAGACCATCATCAGCCCGATCAGCCCGAGATAGAGGAAGATCACGCCGGTATCGGCCAGCGTGCCGCCATCGCCCAACTGTTCGGAAACCACATCGACCAGAAGCTTGATCAGATAGAGCAGGAAGACGCCCGTGAAGGCTTCAATCAGGGACAGCCCGCTGACAATAAGCGTCATCCTGCGGCTGCTGAAGCGCAACAGCTCATAGAGCTTGCGCCACATTGTCATCGCGTCACGCAGCTTGGTGCGGTTGATCATGGGGCCTCTCGACAGGTCAGGCGCGCCGGGGCAGGGGGCGGCGCGGTGCGGAAGAAACTGGTCTGAACCATGTCGCGAAATCCTGCGCGCGGCAAGGCGCATCCCCTGTGGCATTGTTGCAGAACGGCGGCGTGAGCTGTGATTGCCGCTTTCCCGTTCAGGCAGAGATCACGCTTCTGAATGGCAGGCGTCTTCCGGTTTCAGAAATGATCGATCCTGAGCAAAGAGATCTTCGACAGGCTGGATGATGCAAGACGGAAACCTGGCCCGTGGCGCCATGAGGACACCCATGTCAGGCCGCATTCCGCGCGGCGCGACACGCGATCTGCTGCAGCGTGGCCCGGGGCTCTCGTTATGACTGAGGGACGACCGGGGGGCAGGTCAAAGGCACACCCATGACCGCAAGGAGATGATGGCACATCCATAGCCGGAGCAGGGCATTACGGCGCGTTGGTCCTGACGCGTGAGATGATGGTCAGGAACCCGATCAACAGGCAGAGCGCTCCGGTGAGTTCCAGAGTTTCTTCAAGCATGTAGTCCATGATGTAGAAATCCAGAGTTTGGTGATACAGACGCGGGGCATTCGCCAGGTTATTCGCTTCAAATCCGAGCCAAAGCGCGCTGTCATCTTTTCCGGTGAGGCGTCGGATCGCGCCTCCGACATGAACATACCAGTTCCCCTGATGACGCGAGGCCGAAGCCAGTGCTGCAACCGCATAAGCTATGTAGCCGATTGTAAAGAACTTTTTGGATTTCGAGCAAAAAGGGATTTTGCGGCCGTATCGCAACAGGGGCCATATGAGCAGAAAGCCCAGAAGTGCGTAAATGACCAGTTCCTGGCGACCTCGAACATCCATCATATCGCGTGGGTTGGCCACATCCGAATGGAGGATCGAGGTCAATACGGCAGTTGTTGTGTGGCGAAGGTTTCCGGCGTCTTCAAGAACCATCAGCGCGAGGCCGAAACTCCAGAATGCGAAAGCGGCGGTTGCGGCATGCTGCCTCTCGGACAGCTTGCCCCAGAGAAAACCCGCCGCGATCACGCAGCCCGAGAGGCTGAACCATTGCAGCCATTCCGTGGGGGAGCCTTGTCTGTACAGGTGGTAGATGAACACCACATTCGGCGAGATATTGAACAGTTCGAGGAAGTCATGCGCGATGACCAGCAGCAATGCCAGGATCAGATAGCCGAAGCCAATATAGAAGATAATTTGGGAAAGACGGGTCGTCATGTCGGAAATGCCTTTTTCTGGAGCGTTTGGATGCTCAAGACGTTCTTTGCAACTCAAAGGGTGGCGCAGTTTCTCGCAATGATCAAGTGCATTGCTGTGGCGAATTTATCCATTTGCGGGAGAATGGAGATGGTCCTGTTTTTCGACCAGATTTTTTCCCGTTTAAGGTGATCGGAGTGTCCCGGATTCGACAGTTAATCACGTAAGTTATTGATATTGTGTCAACATAAACCCCGTCCCTGTGGCTGCAGCGCTGGTCAGGGGGGTGAGGCTCTGGCCCTGCATCAGACATCTTTGGGTTTGCGCAATATGCAAAATACTGACGTGTCTATTCCAAACCGACGATAGCAGTAGGTCACAGAGAGCAGTTTTCCCAAGGTTGATCCGATCAGGACGGCAATCGCAACTCCGAGCAGGCCAAACAGAGGGGCCAGCACGAAGATCAGGATCAGACCGAGAGTTTCAGAGGCGCCTGTAAAATAGGCTTGAGGCTTCGCACCATCTGCCATCAGCATTGTCAGCTTGCTGAGACCGCAGATTGCTCCGATGAATTGCTTCAATGTCAGGACGATCAGCGCAGGGACCGCCACGACAAACGCCGGGTCGAAAAACGACAATAGCGTACTGGGCATGATGAAGATGAACAATGTCCCCACTGTGGAAGTGCCCAGCAGGATAACAGAGATCGAACGACAGACACCCTGCATGGCCGCGTAATCTCCCTTTGCGTAACTCCGGGCCAACATCGGCCCTGCGACAAGGGAAACAGCAATAAGCGGAAGTTGCAGAAGCAACGTGATCTTCACGGCGGCGAAGAAGGCACCGGTTTCTGTCTCGGACAGGTTGAAGGAGGTGAAGACCACTGACAGATGCGCAGTCATGCTTGCGATGATTGATCCTATCCAGAACCAGCTGGAATCCCTCCAGAACCCTTCTGGCAGGGGCTCGGAAGGGGTTGACCAGATCTCGCGGGGCAGTCGCCAGGCAAGCAGCAGGGTCTGCAACACGATCAACATGAGCAGAATGGCCGAAATTATGATGATGGAAGTTTCCGCGCTCACCCCGTCAAGCAGTGCCGGACCTGCGCTCACCGACATGGCGATGATCAGGGCCCGCCAGAAAATGTCACGCGGTGCGAGGGCAAAGAAAATCGCGCCTTGCGCCCGGAACAGCGCGGCGACGAGTTCTGACAGGGCGAAAGGCACGATCAGGAAAATCGATCCGCGAAGCGTCGCCGCATGATCCGATTGCTGTGCAAATTCCAGCGCTGCGGCCAGACCCAGAAGGCCCAATGAAAGAAGCGACCCGAAAAGGATGACGGCAGACAGAGATTGCAGGATGATTTTCCGGGCCCGCCCGAGATTCCTGTCCTCGATCCAGGCTGACAACCGTTTGACCGACCGGGTGTGCTGCCCCATCAGCACGATGTATCCCAGAAAGCTTCCCAATGAAAACATCGCCGCGAAACGGCCATAGGTTTCAGGCCCGAGCGCACGCGCGAGGAAAACAAACATCAGGAATGTCAAACCTGCACTGGCGACCTTGATCCCGGCGGACAAAAGCACGGCAAGCCTGAGTTTGCGTTGAGGCCGGGGGGCGTGCGGGCCTGAACTGGTCATCGCCAACCTCTTACTTGAGAATACAAATCAGCCTCAGCTGAACCAAATGCGGCGATGCCGCCGAAGTCAAAACAGAGCGTCGGCATTGCAATGAAGAATACCCTGAGCGAGATGGGGTTTCATCTTGCAGCAGCGTTCCGGATGCGATGACGTCACGATCATGGTGCATGTCAAGAATCCGTAACGGGAATCATCTCGATATCACGGATCTTCTCTGAATACCCGGATGCAATCATCGGGATTCCGAAACGTCTTGCGAGGATCGCGCCGTGATATCTTTCAGTGACGATGAGGCTTGCGCCGCGCAGAAGCGTAAAAACATCCCCGATCCTGTCAATGCTGTATTCTATCAGCTCAACATCACGGTTCCTGAAAAATTCCTGTTCAATTTCCTTGTCCCCACGATGCTGCGTGATGACATATACCTTGGTGATCTCATCAGGAACAGTGACCTCTTCAGGGGCCTGAGCGCCTGCGCGTGCGGCTTCATTTCTGGCCAGCGCCGAAGGGAAGAAAACGGCATATGGCGCGGAGCTTTCAGACGGCGCGTCTGAGGTCGTTTTTTTCAAGACATCCAGGGATTCGAGGTCACCGGAAAACACGATATCAGGTTTGAACTCTATGTGTTCAACGGTCCTGGCCTGTTTCCATGCGTTTGAATTTTTTATGGATGTTTCCCGAAGATGCGCCCGATCTGAAGCCAGAATGGCCTTCACCGCCAAAGAATGCGCGAAGCGATTTATGTTCTTGTTCAGACCTACAGAGGCAAATTCGGTTTCTTTTCCCAGAATTTTCCTGATATACACCAACAGAAATATAGAAGCGATCTTCAGATATGATTTTCCGCGGTCGATATTGAATATGTTTCCGCCGGTGAACACGAGAAGTTCTGCTCTCAATGCATGGAGGGCGTATTGGTATTTCCCAAGCTCAAGATCGCCATCTCGTATCTTTCTTCCATTAACGACGTAAACCTTTGCGAATCTGCTTGTATTGATGAGAAACATGAGGTCGTCACCGATATTTCCCTTGCCTTGGTATCCAAAGCAAATCGGAATCTTCTTGTCTGACATGAAAATTATCTCAACCTCATATAAGCGCTCTCATATTTCAGATACAAAAGCGGCGAGCTTATCAGTTTTTTGTCGATCTTTCATGTTTTACAGATCGGCGAAGCTGGTCTGAAGATTTCTGCTCTTACTCTAAAGCGCTTCTTTGTTGATATTAAGTAAAGCTTTGAAAACAACCTCTGGAACGCCGGTTCGGAGCACTACAAGCGTTGTTATACATTTTCAAGTGGCTCTGCCACAGATTCTGGCCGGTTGGCGTTCGGTGCCTCTGTCTTGAGCAAACCTCCCTGCATCTGTCGGTCCTGCTGCCGCGATCGCAGGTATTTTGCCCGCATATTCCCCAAGCTGGGCGCGTGCCGCTCAGCTCTGCGCAGCCGGCGCGCAAGCTGCTTGAACAGCGCAGGAAATTCGGCGATCTTCGCCCCCGTGGCAAGTCATTCAGGGTTTGCCTGTCTGGAGTGCTCATGTCCTTTTTGATCCATCCTGTTCTTCTTTGTGGCGGTTCCGGCACGCGTC
>PXDM01000001.1 GCA_003565055.1 Paracoccaceae bacterium | reverse complement strand
TGGCGGACAGTGAGGGATTCGAACCCTCGAGACGGTTCCCCGCCTACACACTTTCCAGGCGTGCGCCTTCGACCACTCGGCCAACTGTCCAACGCCAGCCTCTTAACTTGGACCGGGCGCAAGGTGCAAGCCAAGAATTCACACGGCTCACGGAAGCAGCGCGTGGCGGTTGACATCCTTGTAGAGCAGGTAGCGGAACGGCTCCGGCCCGCCCGCATAGCACGCCTGCGGGCAAAAGGCGCGCAGCCACATGAAATCGCCCGCCTCGACCTCGATCCATTGGCGGTTGAGGTGATAGACCCCCTTGCCCTGCAGCACATAGAGCCCGTGTTCCATCACATGCGTCTCGGCGAAGGGGATGGCGGCACCGGGGCGCATGGTGACGATGGTGATATGCATGTCATGGCGCAGATCGGCCGGGTCCATGAAACGCGTCGTCGCCCAGGCCCCGTCACTGCCGGGCATCGGAATCGGCGCGATGTCGCGCTCATTGGCGAAGATGGGGTCTGGGCGGTCGAGCCCCGCCACGTCGCTGTAGCGTTTGCGGACCCAGTGAAAGACACAGCCCTCATCGCCAGCGCTGAGCTGCCAGTCGCTGCCTGCGGGCAGATAGGCGAAACCGCCCTCGGTCAGAACATGCACACGGCCCGAGAGCGTGATTTCCAGCCTGCCCTGCATCACGAAAATCGCGGCCTGCGCCGCATTGTTGGGCTCGGGCGCGTGGCTCCCGCCCCCGGCCCCGAGTTCGACGATATATTGCGCGAAGGTTTCGGCAAAGCCGCTGAGCGGGCGCGCGAGCACCCAGAACCGCGCCTTGTCCCAGAAGGGCAGCGCGCTCGTCACGATGTCGCTGAGCACACCGCGCGGGATCACAGCGAAGGCTTCGGTGAAAATGGCGCGGTCCGTGGTCAGTTGCGTCTGCGGCGGAAGGCCGCCTTGCGGGACGTGATAGCTGGATTTGCCGGGATCGGGACGCGTGCTCATCGAGGGCCTTTGTGACTGGGACAGGATCGGCTCAGTGCTACCACGCGCCCCGGCTGCAGGACAGTCTCGTTTTCAGCGAAGGTGCTTCCTGCAGACCGAGACAGTCAGGCCGCACTCTCACGGCGGCGTCAGGCGCAGAAGGGGCGCGTCCTCGCCATCGGCCAGCACATAGATGAAGCCGTCATCCGGCCCGATCGCGACATCGCGGATGCGCAGACCTTCGCCATCGAGCAGGCGCGCACGCTCTTCGACGGTGCGATCATTCTCGCTGAACAGCCCCAAGTACTCGTGAAAGAGATTGCCGATCAGCAAATGCCCTTCAAGGTCGGGAAACGCATCGCCCGTGTAGAAGGTCATGCCCGAGGGCGGAAAATGATCGTTGCGCCCCGGCGGCCAGTTGAAGATCGGCGAAATGAAGCCGTCGCCTTCTTGCGGGATTTCGGCGAATTGCTCGCCAGTGCGGTAATCCACTCCGAAGGACACCAGCGGCCAGCCGAAATTCCCGCCGCGCTCCAGCACATTGATCTCATCGCCCCCGGCTTCGCCATGCTCCGTGATCCAGATATCGCCGGTGTCGGGATGGACCGTCATGGCCTGAATGTTGCGATGACCATAGGACCAGATCGCTTCCGCATGGTCTTCGAGCCCATGAAACGGGTTATCCGAGGGGATTTCACCCTCCAATGTCAGCCGGATGACCGACCCGTTCTCGCTGCTCAGATCCTGCGAGATGTGATTTTCGGAAAAGTCCTTGCTGTTGCGATCCCCGAAACCGACAAACATGAAATCGTCGCGAAAGACGATCCGCGAGCCGAAATGCCGCGCGCTGTCGATGCCTGGACTGACCACGAAGAGCGTCTCGAGATCCGTCACACGGCCTTCGTCGCGATCGAGCTTTGCGCGCCCGACATGGGTCGAGCTGCCTTCCTCGACCTCGTCGACCCAGGTCATATAGAGCCAGCCTTCTTCGTCGAAATTCGGGCCGACAGCGATGTCGAGAAGCCCGCCTTGTGCCTCGGATATCACTTCGGGCGCACCGCTGATCTCGCGCGTGCCGTTCTCTTCGTTCCAGAGCATCAGCCCACCGCCGCGCAGCGTCAGGATGATGTCGCCCTCATCCGGCAAAAACGCCATGGCCCAGGGGCGGTCAAGCTCCTCGGCCAGAACCTCGACATCATAGTCGATATCGGCGAAGGCTGGCAGGGCAAGCGCGCCTGCTGCGACACTCGAGAGAAGGATGCGTGTGAAAGGCATGTGGTTCTCCATTTTGGTCGTCAAGAATTGCCGGATGTGATCCGGGAACATATCGCGACAACGTAACGGCCTGCGGACGGTTCCCTGCTTGACACAACCCCTGCGCACAGGCTAACAGGGCCTATTCCGGAAGTTACACGCTTCCGGTCCTTTGGCTTGTCCGAGGATCGCCACCCATCAGCGCGTTGCGCCCATGGGTGCAACACTGGTTTATTTGCCCTCATCGCGAGGGTGAGGAGATTGCGCATGTTCGAGACCCTCTCTGAACGCCTGTCCGGGGTTTTCGACCGGCTGACGAAACAGGGTGCGCTCTCGGAAGAGGATGTGCGCGCGGCCCTGCGCGAAGTGCGTGTGGCGCTGCTGGAGGCCGATGTCTCGCTGGATGTGACGCGCGATTTCGTCAAGCGCGTGCAGAAGAAGGCGACCGGCGCTGCTGTCACCAAATCGGTCACGCCGGGCCAGCAGGTCGTGAAGATCGTCCATGATGAGCTGATCGCCATGCTCACGGGCGAGGAAGAGGCCGACCGGCTCAAGATCGACAACCCGCCCGCGCCAGTGCTGATGGTCGGGCTTCAGGGCTCGGGCAAGACCACCACGACCGCGAAACTCGCCCGCCGCCTGACCGAGCGCGAGGGCAAGCGCGTGCTCATGGCCTCGCTCGACACCAACCGCCCGGCCGCGATGGAGCAACTCGCGATCCTCGGCGGGCAGATCGGCGTCGACACTTTGCCCATCGTCAAGGGCCAGAACGCGGTCGAGATCGCCAAACGCGCCAAGCAGCAGGCGACCTTGGGCGGCTATGATGTCTATCTTCTGGATACGGCGGGCCGACTGCATATCGACGAAGTGCTGATGGACGAAGTTCAGGCGGTGCGCGATGCCGTCAGCCCGCGCGAGACGCTGCTGGTCGTCGATGGTCTGACCGGGCAGGACGCCGTGAATGTCGCCGCCGAGTTCGATGGCAAGGTCGGCGTCAGCGGCGTGGTGCTGACCCGGATGGATGGCGACGGGCGCGGCGGTGCGGCGCTGTCAATGCGCGCAGTGACCGGCAAGCCCATCCGTTTCGTGGGTCTGGGCGAGAAAACCGAGGCGCTCGAAGTCTTCGACCCCAAGCGCGTCGCGGGCCGTATCCTCGGGATGGGTGATATTGTCGCGCTGGTCGAGAAGGCGCAGGAAGTGCTGGAGGTCGAACAGGCCGAACGCATGATGAAGCGCTTTCAGAAGGGCATGTTCAATATGAACGACCTTCGCATGCAGCTTGAGCAGATGATGAAAATGGGCGGCATGCAGGGCGTCATGGGCATGATGCCGGGCATGGCGAAAATGTCGAAACAGGCCGAAGCCGCCGGCTTCGATGACAGCATGCTCAAGCGCCAGATCGCGCTGATCAATTCCATGACCAAGAAGGAACGTGCCAACCCCGCGATCCTGCAAGCCAGCCGCAAGAAGCGCATCGCCAAGGGCGCGGGACTGGAGGTCTCGGACCTGAACAAACTGCTGAAACAGCACCGGCAGATGGCCGATATGATGAAGGTCATGGGCAAGAAGGGGATGCTGAAACAGGCCATGGCGGGGATGTTGGGCAAGGGCAAGGGTGCGCCCGATCCCGCGAATATGTCGCCCGATCAGCTCGCCGAGCTTGGGCGCGGCATGGAACAGGGCATGAAAATGCCCGGCCTCGGCGGCCCCGGCATGGGCGGCATGGGCCTGCCCGGCGGGCTGTCTGGCCTCGGTCTGGGGCGCAAGAAATGACCCGCCTCACCAAGATGACAGGTGCTGCAGATGACTGAGGCGCCCAATCGCGCGGATGATATCCTCGCCGATCACCGCGATAGTATCGACCGGCTGGACGCGATCCTCGTCTATACGCTCGGCGAGCGGTTCAAGCACACGCAGGCTGTGGGCCGCCTGAAAGCCCAGCACGATCTTCCCCCCTCCGATCCGGCCCGCGAAGCGCGGCAGATCGAGCGGCTGGAATGGTTGGCCAAAGAGGCCGACCTCGACCCGGAATTCGCCAAGAAATTCCTCAATTTCATCATCTCGGAAGTGATCCGTCACCACGAGAACTTGCAACGCTGACCCCTGACTGCGCGCCGGGCCAGATGCCCGCGCGCCAAACGCCATTCAAAGGAGAAACTCACATGGCTGTTAAAATCCGTCTCGCCCGTGGTGGTGCCAAGAAGCGCCCGCATTACGCGATTGTCGCGGCTGACTCGCGCATGCCGCGCGATGGCCGCTATCTGGAAAAACTCGGCACCTATAACCCGCTTCTGCCCAAGGACAGCGAAGACCGCATCAAGATGGACATGGAGCGCGTTCAGCACTGGCTCGATCAGGGCGCGCTGCCGACCGACCGGATTGCACGCTTTCTTGAGGCCGCAGGGGTGCGCGCCAAGACCACCCGCGCCAATATGAAAAAGGCCGAGCCGGGCAAGAAAGCCAAAGAGCGCGTGGCCGAGAAAGCTGCCAAGGCGGAAGCTGCCGCCGAGTGATGGAGCTTGGCGCGGGTCCTTGCGGCCCGCGCCTGCCTCGCGCGCGTCCCGCACTGGCCGGAGTGGCCCCATGAAGATCGCCATCGCTGCGGAAAATGCCTCGGCCCGCTTTGGCGGCGAAGCGGTTCTGCCGCTGAAATACGCCCAGTTGCTGCGCGCGCGCGGGCATGAGGTGAGCCTGCTCACCCATGAACGCAACCGCGCAGGGCTGAAAGCCGATGCCCCGGATCTGGCCGCACAGGCGATCTTTCTTCCCGATACCGCGCTTCACCGGCTGATCTTCAGACTTGGGGCGCGGATGCCGACTCTCCTGCGCGAGCATCTTTTCGGCAATCTTCTGGGGCTCTTGACCGCATGGCGGATGCGCCGCGACTTACGCGCGCTCGCCGCCGCCGGTCGGGTCGAGATCATCCATCAACCGATCCCGGTTTCGCCTGCCGCCCCTTCGCTGCTGCATGGGATGGGCGCACCCGTGGTCATCGGCCCGATGAATGGCGGCATGGATTACCCGCCGAGTTACCGCCACCACGACACGACACTCGCGCGCGGGTTCCTGCGCCTCGGGCGGGGTGTAGCGCGCGGCGTCAACTGGCTGATCCCCGGCAAGCGGCGTGCGGCAGTGTTGCTTGTGGCGAACGCACGTAGCCGCGCGGCCCTGCCGGTGCACCATCCGCAGGTGATCGAACTGGTCGAAAACGCAGTTGATTTCCAGCTTTGGACCGCCCCGGAAGCCGTGGTCAAGGCTGATGGGTTCCGGTTGATCTTCATGGGGCGACTGATCCCGCTCAAGGCTGTGGATGTGACGCTCGACGCGCTCGCGCGGGCGCGTGCTCAGCGGCCTGATCTCGACATCCGGCTCGATATTCTGGGCGACGGCCCCGAGCGCGCACGGCTCGCGGCCATGGCAGGCGATGGTGTGCGGTTTCTGGGTTTTCTACCGCAGGCCGAGTGCCGCGATTATCTCGCCGCGAGCCATGCGCTGATCCTCAATTCACTGCGCGAATGCGGCGGCGCGGTGGTGCTGGAAGCGATGGCTTTGGGCCTGCCCGTCGTCGCGTCGGACTGGGGCGGGCCTGCGGATTATGTCACGCCCGAGACCGGCTATCTGGTCCATCCCGAACCGCCCGAAGATTTCGCCGAGCGCCTGGCTGCGGCCATCATCGCGCTGGCGCGTGATCCGGCCCGCGCGCAGATGATGGGACGGGCGGGCGCGGCGCGCGTGGCAGATCATTTCGACTGGCAGGCCAGGATCGACCGGATCGAGGCGATTTACGCACAGGCCCTCGGGGCCAGAGAACAGAGCGAGGCGCGCGCATGAGCAAACTGTCGAAAGATCATGTCTGCGTGGGCGCCATTGCCGGGGCTTACGGCGTTCGCGGCGAAGTGCGGCTCAAGAGCTTTTGCGCCGAGCCCCGCGCGATTGGGCGCTATGGCCCGCTTCTCTCCGAAGACGGCGCGCGCGTCTTCACGCTCACACTGGGCGCGCAGGTCGCGCAGGGATTCGCCGCACGGCTGAGCGGGGTGACAACGCGTGAAGCCGCCGATGCCTTGCGCGGGGTGCGTCTCTTTGCCGAGCGCAGCAAGCTGCCGGGTTTGCCGGATGATGAATTCTATCATGCCGACCTGATCGGGCTGGACGTCTTCGATACTGGCGGGCAGTCGCTGGGACGGGTCAAGGCGGTTCTCAATCATGGCGCGTCGGATCTGCTGGAACTGGTCGCGCCGGGCAAAAGCGGCGCGATCCTGCTGCCCTTCACGCAGGCCATCGTGCCGACTGTCGATCTGGCGGCCGGACGGATCATCGCGGATCCGCCCGAGGGGCTGCTGGAATGACCGAGCGGCGCGCAAAAGGGCGGTTGGCGATCACACCGTCGCTGAGCCCGCGCAGCCTTGAAGGGCGCGGCACGCCAGCGCGGGCCTGGCAGGCGCGGGTGATCACCCTTTTCCCCGACGCCTTCCCCGGTGTGCTGGGCCTGTCGCTGACTGGCAAGGCGCTGCAAGACGGGCTTTGGGGGCTGGAGGCGATTGACCTGCGGCCCTTCGGGATCGGCAAACACCGCAATGTCGATGACACCCCCGCGGGGGGCGGCGCGGGCATGGTACTGCGCGCTGATGTTCTAGGGGCGGCGATTGAAACAGCGATGCGCGGCACGCCCCCCGAGCGGTCAGACTGGCCGCTGGTCTGCCTCAGCCCGCGCGGGCGGCCCTTCACGCAGGCGCGGGCGCGGGACTGGTCGCGCGGGCGCGGCATCACGATGATCTGCGGGCGGTTTGAAGGCATCGACCAGCGCGTGATCGAGCATTTCGGGATCGAAGAAGTCAGCCTCGGGGATTTCGTTCTGACCGGGGGCGAATTGGCGGCGCAGGCGATGATCGACGCGACTGTGCGGCTTTTGCCCGATGTGCTGGGCAATGCCGCCTCGGTCGAGGAAGAGAGCTTCGCGTCGGGACTTCTGGAGCACCCGCAATATACCCGCCCCGCAGTTTGGGAGGGGCGCGAGATACCTCCGGTGCTGCTATCGGGCAACCATGCCGAGATCGCCCGCTGGCGTCGCGCCGAATCCGAGCGGCTGACGCGCGAACGCCGCCCGGACCTGATCGCGGATCAGAGCCCGCGCTGAGATCACCGATTATCGCGTGTGATCTGCGCGCCAAGCCCACGCATCAGCGCCTCAAAGACCGGGAAGGATGTCGCAATCGGCGTCGCATCATCGACCGTAATCGGCGCCTCCGAGACGAGCCCGAGGCAGAGAAAACTCATCGCGATCCGGTGGTCGAGATAGGTCTGCACAGTCGCGCCGCCCGGCACTGACTCCATGCCATGAACGCTCAGGCTGTCTTCGGTTTCCTCAACCCGCACACCACAGGCTTCCAGCCCCCGCGCCATCGCGTCGATGCGGTCGGATTCCTTCACCCGCAATTCCTTGACCCCGCGCATGACCGTCACGCCATCCGCCGTGGCCGCCAGTGCCGCGAGGATCGGGTATTCGTCGATCATGCTCGCCGCGCGTGCAGGCGGCACTTCGATCCCCTTCAGCCTTGAGGCGCGCAACCGTAGATCCGCGACCGGCTCGCCCCCTTCTTCGCGCGGGTTTTCCAGCACCAGATCCGCGCCCATGTCCTGAAGCGTCAGGAAAATGCCGTTGCGCGTCGGGTTCTGGCTCACGCCGGGCACGAAGATCTCCGAGCCGGGCACCATCAGCGCGGCACAGACCGGAAAGGCCGCAGAGCTCGGATCGCGCGGCACTGCGACGCGCTGGCCGCGCAGTTCGGGCTGACCGGTCAAGGTGATCACGCGACCCTCATTCGTATCCTCGACCGTGACCTCCGCCCCAAAGCCGCGCAGCATCCGCTCCGTGTGGTCACGCGTCGGCTCTGTTTCGATCACGACCGTCTGGCCCGGGGCATTCAGCCCCGCCAGCAGCACCGCCGATTTCACCTGTGCCGAGGGCATGGGCAGGCGGTATTCGACGGGCACAGGCTCCGCCGCACCGATCAGCGTGAGCGGCAGCCGCCCGCCGCGCCGCCCAAAAGCCCGCGCGCCAAAGAGCGCCAACGTGTCGGTCACCCGCCCCATCGGGCGCTTGTTGAGACTGGCATCCCCAGTGAAGGTCGCGGCGATATCCGTCGTGGCCATCGCCCCCATGATCAGCCGCACCCCAGTGCCGGAGTTGCCGCAATCAATCACGCCGTCGGGTTCGGCAAAACCGCCGACGCCGACACCCGTGACGGACCAACTGCCGGGGCCGTGTTGGGTGACCGTCGCGCCGAAAGCCCGCATCGCGCGGGCTGTGTCGAGCACGTCCTGCCCTTCCAGAAGCCCTGTGATCTGCGTCTCGCCCACGGACAGCGCGCCGAGGATCAGCGCGCGATGCGAGATCGACTTGTCGCCCGGCACCTCGGCCACGCCGCGGAGCGGGCCGGATTTCTGCGAGGTCATGGGCATTGCGGGGCCGTGGCCGGACATGGGCGCACCTTTCGACAAGGGTGATTTGTCCGCGCTGATAGCGCAGCCCTCCGCCCGCGTCCATAAGCTGCGCAACAATGCGCGGCTCAGTCAGCCTCGGCGAGCGTGGCTTCGACCTCCACCAGAAGCGCGTCCAACTCGCTGCGCATGGCGGGGCTGCGCGCAGCCTCGATCCCACCCAAGCCCTGGCCCAGCGTTTCGGCATAGGCCACGCGGTTGGAAATCTGCGTCTGCGCAAGCCGCGCCTCCAGCTCTTGTGCAGCGGCCTCGATCTCGGAGCCGAGCCGCGTGCCCGGACGCGCGCGGTTGAGCACGACCAGAACCTCGCGCCCTTCGCGGCGGGCAAGATCAAGCACGCCATCCGTTGCCCAAAGGTCAACATGGCTTGTCGCGACCGGGACGACGACCAGATCAGCGGCCCGGAGCGCCGGTCGCAGGTCGGAATCCGCTTTGGGCGGCGTGTCGATGATCACAAAATCGGCCATGTCGCGCAATTTGCCGACCTCATAGCCGACGCCCCAGGCAGAGGCGGTGGACAGCTCCATCCCCTCGGCCCGACCGCTTTCATGGCGGGTCATGAACCAGCGCCCGAGCGAGCCCTGCGGATCGGTGTCCAGAAACGCCACCTTTGCCCCCTTGCGCGCCAGCAACACGCCCAGATTGACCGCGAGTGTGGTCTTGCCGGACCCGCCTTTTTGCTGTGCGATGGTAATTACCTTGCCCTTAGCCATGTCTCGCCCCTCTTGCTGCGCCGCAGCATAGCGCAATTTACCAAGAATGCACGCCAAAAAGCATGGTGTCGCTCAGGCGCGTTCGTCTTTCGGCGATCCCATCACGACCATTGTCGTCAATCGGTCCAGATAGGGAAATGCGCCCATATACTCCGTGTGAAACCGCTTGTACGCTGCAAGGTCGCGCGCTTCGACCCGCAGCAGATATTCGACGGTTCCGGTGATGTTGTGACATTCGCGCACCTGCGGGGCCGCTTGCATCAGGCGCTCGAATTCAGCCTGCGCGGTCTTGGTGTGGCGCGACAGGCCGACCGTGACATAGGCGATAAAGCCAATCCCGGTCGCCACCGGGTCAAGCACCGCACGATAGCCCGTGATCACGCCGCGGCGCTCAAGATCTTGCACGCGGCGCAGGCAGGCAGAGGGCGACAGCCCCACACGATGCGCGAGTTCCAGATTGGAAATACGGCCATCACGCGACAAAACGCGCAATATATGATCGGATATTTGATCCATGTCGCTCATAAATTGCAGATATTATGCGGCATACACATTTATTGCAAGAATATGCCGTGCTGCCTTGGCTAATCTGACCGAAAATTGCCAGAGGCGCAGATGACCCCAGACCTCCTCGTTGCACTCGCCACCTATGCCTTGGTCACATCGATCACTCCGGGGCCAAACAACATCATGTTGTTGGCGTCAGGGGTGAATTTCGGCTTTCGACGCAGCTTGCCGCATATGCTGGGTATCGCACTTGGCCATGCCTTCATGGTGTTTGTCGTGGGGGTTGGGCTCGTGGGTGTGTTTATCAATTTCCCACCGGCCAGGATGGTACTCACGATCGTCTCCATCCTCTACATGCTGTGGCTCGCGTGGAAGATCGCCCACGCCGCGCCCCCGGAAGGGATCACGACAGGCGGTCGGCCCCTCACATTTCTACAAGCTGCAGCGTTCCAATGGGTCAATCCCAAAGCATGGATCATGTCTCTGGGCGCCGTGACGCTTTATGCGCCAGGGCAGGAGTGGGGCGCCGCTGCGGTGGTCGCGCTCGTCTTTGCGATGGTCAATCTCCCTTCAGTGTCGGTCTGGGCATTGGCCGGGGTCGGGTTGCGGCGTTTGCTACAACGCCCCATACTCCTGCGGGCATTCAATTACACTATGGCGGTGCTTCTTTTGCTCTCCCTCATTCCTGTCATCTTGGACAGTTAAGGCAACGGACCTGCCCAGCGCAGCGGATGGAAATTGCCGGTTTTGCAAAACCGCCTCTGTCGAACACCGCGTTTCGGTGTGGAGGTGCTGCAAGGGCGGCTCGGCCTCAGCTTCATGAAAGTGCAGATCTGCCGATAATGACATTTGGGAAGACGCGTCCCGATTTCAGGGACAGCACGCATCCCATCTGTTCCATCAGAACTCGGCAAATCGTCCTGCGCCACCTGTCGCCGCCGCCAATTTGGGCGGTCGCTGAACAGGTGTCACGTCTCGTACCGTTTCGGACCGCGTGTTCGTGGCCAAGCGTGCCACCGATGTCGCTTTCCGCGCTTGTCCGAGTTGAAAATCGGACAGCGCGGCTTGCAGGCTCTCTGCCTGGCGCTGCAGAGAGGCCGCAGCGGCGTTCGTCTCTTCCGCCACAGCTGCATTCTGCTGGGTCACCTGATCCAACTGATTGACACCTGTATTGATTTCCCCAAGGCCACTCGACTGTTCCAGAGACGCGAGGGCAATGGCGGACACCTCTTCGGAGACATCAACGGCCTTGCGCAGGATATCTTCTAGGCTGTGACCCGTCTTATCAACCAAGCCTGAGCCTGTCTCGACCTGTTGCGTGCTCTCTTGGATCAATGACTTGATTTCTCGCGCCGACTCGGATGCACGCTGCGCAAGGCCGCGAACTTCCGAGGCGACCACCGCGAATCCGCGCCCGGCTTCGCCCGCGCGCGCGGCCTCGACCCCTGCGTTCAGAGCGAGGAGATTGGTCTGGAAAGCGATATCGTCGATCACCCCAATAATGCGATTGATCTGGTGTGAGGATTTCTCGATCATCTTCATGGCGTTCACCGCATCCCGCATGATCTTCGCCCCCTCTTCAGCGGTCTTGCGGTTTTCTTCCGACACCTGTTCGGCGCGTTTCGCGCGCTGCGCAGTGGACCGCACGCTTTCTGTCAACTCATTGAGAGCTGCCGCTGATTGCTCAAGTGTCGCTGCTTGGGTCTCTGCACGGCCGGCGAGGTCCTGCGCTGCCGAGGTGATCTCTTCCGACCCGGTGCGCACATGTTCGGACACATCCGAAACACGGCTCAATGTATCTGACAAGCTGCCGATCAAATCATTGAACGACGTGCGCAACATCTCATATTCGCGCGGGAAAGGATCATTTGCCGGGCTGGGGATCGGCTTGGTGAGGTCTCCCTTGGCCAAGCGCTCCAAACCGCTCGAAATGTCACGCACGACCCGTTCCTGCACGGCCTGCGCATGCTCGGTTTCATCGGCGCGCGCACGCAGTCCCGCCAACATCTCTTCGAGTGATCTCGCCAGAGTATCGGCATCCGAGCGGCGGTGGATCGTCACATTCAGATCGCCGCTTGCGATCGCGCGCGCGGCGTCGGAGAGCTGCCGCAAGCCACTATTCATCTGATCCATCTCTGCCATGAGTTGCGCAAATTCATCGCCGCGCTTTGTCTCTTTCTCCGCTGCCGCGCGGGTCACAGAAATCGCGCTGAGATCACCGCTCGCGACTGCCCGCACAGCTGCCATGGCTCTGTCCAGCCCTCGGGCGATGCTGCGGATCGTGACGACAGACAAGAGCCCGGCGAGCGCGATGACCAGCGCGGCAATGGTCAAGGTCATCATCGTCGCTTCGGTTCGGACCCGCGCGGCGGCTGCGACCGTCTGGCCGGCGCGCTCCTCAAGTGAAGCGGTCATGTCGTCAAGGAGGGTCGCGGTCACGCCATAAGCGTTATCTGATTCCAGAACGGCATCGGCAATCTGCAGGCGCAATGTGGCGTAGCGCTCGAAACTCGCATGATAGCTGTCCATAAGGCTGAGGATACCCGCATGCGAAGCGCTGGGGACGCTGGGGCTGCGCGGCAATTGCGCCCTGAATTCGGCAAGACGCGTGGTCATCCGTTCGAGATATCCGGGATCCTCGCGCATCATGAAGTCTTTTTCATGACGTCGCATCATCAGCATCAGGACCGACAGGCGGGGCGCATCATATTGGTTCAGTTGGGATTCAACCGCGTGAACGGCAGCGCGCAATTCGCCCTCCAGTCCTTCAGTCTCTGAGAAGCCCAGCGTATCGCGGAGGGAAATGATCCGTTCGACCGCGCCCACCAGAGCTTCCGATGAGGCGGGAAGCTCGGCCGCTTCAGGACCAGGATCGACGCCAGTTGCCTGCACCAGATGGCTGAAACCCGACAGCGCATTGCGCATCTCCGCCATGGCGTCGCGAATCTCTTCGATCCGGTCAGGAGTGGCCTGAAAGAGGAAATCGCGCTCCCCCATGCGGATGTCATCGAGCGATTCGGTCACCTTGGAGGCTGCCAAGGCGAGTTCCAGATGCTGCATCGCGTGGGAGTTGGCGCTATCAATCCGCGCGAGCGTCATGAAAAATGTCCCGACGAGCGCGGCCATACCGAGCATCCCAAGCAATGACAGTGCCGAGATCTTGAGTTTTATGCTGAGTGCCGACATCCGTGCCGCGTCCTTCTCATATCTCGGGCGACATCCATGACGCGCTGTTCTGCGCGCTGTCTGCCCCCTGAACCTGCGCAACACATTTGCACCTCACCGCTTAACATCGCGTGAAGCTCAGCGCGGTTTCACGGCGTTCGGGCCAAGTTCTGTCCTGCCGCCTCGGCGAAACTTGCGCGGCCCTGAAAGCGCCGCTAGTCTCGGGTCAGGTCGCTTGCGATCTCGCAAAATAATGAAAATCCTTGGGAGGAGTCTCATGACACGCAGTTTCACGGCACTTGGGGCCGCACTGATGCTATTGGCCGCACCTGTGCAGGCCCAGCAGCTTTCCATCGCCACCGGTGGCACGGGCGGGGTGTATTTTCCCTATGGCGGCGGTCTGGCCGAAGTCATCGGCGCCCATGTCGACGGTGCGACCGCCAGCGCCGAGGTCACCGGCGCATCGGTCGAGAATGTCGCGCTGATCTCGCGCGGGGACAGTGACATCGCGCTGGCGCTCGCTGATACGGTCTATCAGGCATTCCACGGCGAAGGCGCGTTTGAGGGGCGGCAGGTGGATGAGCTGCGCGCGCTGGCCTCGATCTATCCCAATGCGGTGCAGATCGTGACTTTGGCCGATAGCGGCATCACCAGCATCGAGGATCTGCGCGGGCAGCGCGTGTCCGTTGGCGCACCGGGCTCGGGCACAGAGGTCAGTGCGCAGACGCTGCTGGCCGCCAATGGCATCACCTATGACGATTTCAGCCCAGAGCGGTTGAATTTCAACGAGACCGCCGATGCGCTGCGGGACGGCGATATCGTTGCCGGGTTCTGGAGCGTCGGGCCGCCCACAAGCTCGATCATGAACCTCGCCACCACGCGGTCGATCCGCATCATCGCCCTGACCGACGAGCAGATCGCCGCCGCGATCGAGGTTGAGCCGACTTTCGCGCCCTACACGCTGCGCGCAGGAACATATGATGGGATGGACACGCCTGTGCAGACGATCTCGACCCCGAATGTGCTGATCGTGAATGACGATATGGACGAGGAGCTTGCGTTCAACATCACGCGGGCGATGTTCGAGAATGTGGAAGAGCTGATCGCCATCCACCCTGCGGCGAATGACACGACGCCGGATTTCTCGATCGCCTCGACCCCGATCCCCTTCCACCCCGGCGCGCTGCGGTATTTCGAAGAGATCGGCATGACAGTGCAGGACCATCAGCGCCCGTGACTCCGGCTCTGTCGGGGCGGCTGATCGCAGCCGCCCTTGCGCTCTGTCCCGCCCCGATATTTGCGGGATCCGTGATCGAAGTGACGCTGGACAGTGGCGAAATCCTGGCGCGCTGGCCGCTTGGCGCAGGCGCGGAGCTCTGTCTGCACTGGTCGCATTCGGTCACAGGCGGTGCAGTCGCCGATTGTTTCACCCAGCAAGCGGGGCAATTCATGCTGATGCGCAGTTACCTGCACGATGCAGCGGCGGGCTTGGGCGAGATCCCCGGTCGCGGGCAGATCGTCCCGGCCGCGCAAGGCGGCTACTGGATCGAAGACATGGCCGAGCCTCTGCCGGACAATCGCCTGACGCTGCGGATCGGCGCGGCCAGCGTGGGGCACCGCCTGACGCTGGGCGCAGCGGAACTGGCGCTGTCCGAGATCGCGCCGGGCGCACGCGCCATGCTCACCCTGACCCCTGAATGACCGCCTCATGACCTCCATGCCCGACAGCCCCGCGACGCAAAACCCTGCCGAGATTGACGCGGCTGCCCTGCCCAGCAACTTGCGCGTGGCCGATCAGCATCAGCCGCGCATGGTGCTCTGGCTGATCACGGCGGTCGCGGTCAGCCTGTCGCTGTTCCAGCTCTACACGGCTGGCATCCAGCCGCTGGGGCTGTTTTACCAGCGCACGACGCATCTGGCCTTTGTGCTGGTGCTGGCCTTCCTGATCTTCCCGGTTTTCGGACCGTCGCGCCCGCGCGGGTTGCTCGGTTGGGTGATTGATGCGGGCTTCATTGTCGCAGGCTTCCTGAGCGGGGCCTATATCATCTGGAACCTTGACGCGATCATCGCGCGGGCGGGCTGGTGGACCGCGACGGATGTGACCGTGGGCATCATCTGCGTGATCGCTGTGCTGGAGGCCAGCCGCCGCGCCGTGGGGCTTGGCATGACGATCATCGGCGCGCTGGCGATTGCCTATGCGCTGGCCGGGCCGCGCGGGGCGCTGCCGGGCTTGGGCGAATGGATGCCGGGCGTGTTGGCGCATCGCGGGGCGAATACGGACCGGCTCATCGGGCAGCTTTATCTGGGGCAGGAGGGGATTTTCGGCCTGCCGCTCGGTGTGGCCGCGACCTTCGTGTTCATGTTCGTCCTGTTCGGGGCGTTTCTGGAAAAAACCGGCGCGGGCAAGTTCTTCATCGACCTCGCCTTTGCTGCCACAGGGCGCAAGCCGGGCGGGCCTGCAAAAGCCGCCGTGATCGCGAGCGCGGGCATGGGGTCGATCTCGGGCTCGGCCATCGCCAATGTGGTCACGACAGGCGCGTTCACGGTGCCCCTGATGAAGCGGCTGGGCTACAAGCCGAAACAGGCGGGCGGGATCGAGGCTGCGGCCTCGACCGGCGGGCAGATCACGCCGCCCCTGATGGGCGCGGGGGCCTTCCTGATCTCGGAATACACGCGCGTTCCCTATATCGAGATCGTGCTGGTTTCGATCTTCCCTGCGATCCTCTATCTCGGCACGGTCTATCTCTTCGTGCATATCGTGGCGATGAAACAGGGCATGCGGGGCATGTCCGCGGCGGAATTGCCGCTGGTGCGGCAGGTGCTGAAAGCAGGCTGGCAGTTCATCGTGCCGCTGGTGCTTCTGGTCTGGCTGCTGGTCAACAACATCTCGCCCATGCGGGTGGGCTTCTGGGCCATTGTGGCGGTGATCGGGGTCGCGGGGCTGCGCGGCGCATGGGCGCTCGTGGCGGATGGCCCGCTGACCGGCGCGCGGGTTCAGGCCTCGGTGATGCGCGGGCTGCGGATGATCTTCGAGAGCCTGGAGCTTGGCGCGCGCAACGCGGTCGCGGTCTCCATCGCCTGCGCGGTCGCGGGCATCATCGTGGGCGTGGTGGGGCTGACCGGGCTGGGGCTGAAATTCTCCTCGATGATGATCTCGCTTTCGGGCGGCAATATCGTCATCGCGCTGGGGCTGGTGCTGATCGCGTCCTTGATCCTCGGGCTGGGGCTGCCCGTCACGGCAAGCTATATCGTGCTGATCGTGCTGGTGGGCCCCGCGCTGCACAACGAATTCGGCATCCCGCTGCTGATCGCGCATCTGGTGGTGTTCTGGTATAGCCAAGACAGCAATGTGACCCCGCCCGTAGCACTCGCAGCCTTCGCAGGTGCCGCCGTGGCCGGATCGAAACCGATGGAAACCAGCGTGCAGGCGTGGAAATTCGCCAAGGGTCTCTACCTGATCCCGCTCTTCATGGTCTTCAACCCCGAAATCATCTATGGTGGCCCCCTGCCCCTTGTCCTCTGGACAGGGTTCACGGCCATCCTCGGCCTCGTCGCTTTTGCGAGCGCGATCGAGGGGTGGCTCTTCGGGCGCATGGACGCAGCCTCGCGCCTCATCGCGCTTCCGGCGATTGTCGCGCTGTTCTGGCCCGACCTGCGCGTTGAAATCGCGGGCGCCTGCGTGCTGGCTGTGGTGCTCTTCGTCAACTGGTGGCAGGCGAGAGAACCGCGCCTTGGAACCAGTTGAGACTTTGCCCGTTTTTTCGGCAAGACCGTCTTAGGCTATTTACATCCGTGTGTTGAGCGCCTTTGATGGATAAAAACAAGAGGGAGGGTGACCCTGTGGCAGTGCATTTCTTCAACGAGATGTATGATGCGGACAAGCTGCGCATCCCTTATCGCATGCTTGAAGGCTGGTATCAGAACATGCCCGCCGAATTCCGCGCGCATAAACAGGCCGAGGCCGAAGATCTGTTCCGCCGCTACGGCATCACCTTCGCGGTCTATGGCGAAGGCGGTGACCCGGACCGGCTGATCCCCTTCGACATGTTCCCGCGCGTTTTCACCGCTGAGGAATGGCGCAAGCTGGAACGCGGCATCAAGCAACGCGCCCGCGCGCTCAATGCGTTTTTGTCCGATGTCTATGACCGCGGCGAGATCATCCGCGCAGGCCGCATCCCCGCCGATCTGGTCTATCGCAACGAGGCTTACGAGATCGCGGTCGCAGGCTTCCGCCCGCCTTTGGGCGTGTTCAGCCATATCGTCGGCATTGATCTGGTGCGCACGGGTGCGGATCAGTTCTACGTGCTGGAGGACAATTGCCGCACGCCTTCGGGCGTGTCCTACATGCTGGAGAATCGCGAAGTGATGATGCGGATGTTCCCGCATCTCTTTCAGGAAAACCGCGTCGCGCCGGTGGACGGCTATGCGCGGCTTCTCAAGCGCACGCTCGCCTCGGTCGCGCCTGCGAAATGCGACCGCGACCCGAAAGTGGTGCTGTTGACGCCGGGTCACTATAACTCGGCCTATTACGAGCACAGTTTCCTTGCCGATCTGATGGGGATCGAGCTGGTCGAAGGGCAGGATCTCTTCGTCGAGGGCGATTTCTGCTGGATGCGCACCACCGAAGGCCCGCAAAAGGTCGATGTGATTTACCGGCGGATCGACGACGCTTTCCTCGACCCGCTCTGTTTCCGCCCCGATTCCTCGCTCGGCGTGCCCGGGCTGATGAATGTCTACCGCTCGGGCGGCGTCACAATCTGCTCGGCCCCCGGCGCGGGTGTGGCCGATGACAAGGCGATCTATACCTTTGTCCCTGAAATGATCCGCTTTTACTTGGGCGAAGCGCCGATCCTGGAGAATGTGCCGACCTGGCAATGCGCCAAACCCGATGATCATAAATATGTGCAGGAGCATATCGCCGAGCTGGTGGTCAAGGAAGTCCATGGCTCGGGCGGCTACGGGATGCTGGTCGGCCCCAAGGCGGATAAGGCCACGATCGAGGCTTTCGCCGCGAAAGTTGCCGCCAATCCCGATAATTACATCGCCCAACCCACGCTCGCGCTCTCGACCTGCCCGACCTTCGTCGAGGAAGGCATCGCACCGCGCCATGTCGATCTGCGCCCCTATTGTCTGGTCGGGCGCGATATCGAGCTGGTGCAGGGCGGACTGACGCGCGTAGCGCTGACCGAGGGCTCGCTTGTGGTGAACTCGTCGCAGGGCGGGGGCGTCAAGGACACCTGGGTCATCGCGGAGGATTGACATGCTAAGCCGCACAGCCGCCAACCTGTTCTGGATGACCCGCTATCTGGAGCGCTCGGAAACCACCGCGCGCCTGCTGGATCTGGGCTTTCGCAATGCGCTTCTGCCCAATTCCGGCGGGGGATACCGCAATGAATGGAGCGCGATCCTGCAAAGCAAGGGCGCGCTCGACCAGTTCACCGAGAAATACGGCGACTTGAAACAGCGCAATATCGAGAGCTTTCTGTTCTTCGATCTCGACAATCCGTCCTCGGTCGCAAGCTGCATCTCCGCGGCGCGCGAAAATGCGCGGATCGTGCGCACTGCACTGACCACGCAGGTCTGGGACGCGATCAATCTCAGCTTTCAGGAACTCAAGGCGCTGGGGCGGCGCGAGCGCTCCTCGCTGGAAGTGCCCGAACTGACCGACTGGAGCCTGCGCACCGCCGCGCTGATCCGGGGCGCCATCGAGACCACGCAGCTGCGCAATGATGGCTACCGCTTCATGAATCTCGGCTATGCGCTGGAGCGTGCGGATAACACGGCGCGGCTCCTGGACGTGAAATACTACGTGCTGCTGCCCTCGGTCGCCTATATCGGTTCGGGGCTCGACAATTACCAATGGACGACGCTCTTGCGCGCGCTCTCGGCGCATCGGGCCTATAACTGGGCCTATGGCGGCGAGTTGAGCGCGCAGCAAATCGCGCATTTCCTGATCCTCAACCCGAAATTCCCGCGCTCGCTTCTGTCCTGCTGCATCGCGCTCAACGAGCATCTTGACCATCTCGCGCGCAGCTACGACCGCTCGACCCCGGCGCAGGAGCTTGCGCGCAGCCTGTTGGGCGAACTGGCCGAAGCGCGGATCGAGGATGTGTTCGACGAGGGTCTGCATGAATTTCTCAGCCGCATGATCGGCGAGAATGCGGGGCTGGGGCAATGTATCGAGGACCAGTATCTGATCGGAGAGTCGCGATGATCCTGACCGTATTGCACAAGACCCGTTATGACTTCGCCGCGCCTGTCGGCGGCATCGTCCAGAGCCTGCGCCTGACGCCCGCCAAAAGCGAGAGCCAGCACGTGCTCGACTGGTGCATCGAGGTGCCGGGCGCTGTGCTCGGCACGCCCCTGCGCGACGGGGCGGGCGATATTCTGCAGACGGTTTCCGTGCGCGCACCCTCGGAGCAGATCGAGGTCACGGTCCGGGGCACCGTCGAGACGAATGACACGGCCGGCATCCTGCGCGGGCATCGCGAACGGGTCCCCCCGCGCGCCTATCTGCGCGGCACGATCCGCACCGAGGCCAACCGCGCGATCATGGATCTGGTGGAAGCGACCCTTGCGCCGATGCAGAGCGCGACCGCGCTTGAACGCGCGCATGCGCTCTCGGCCGCCGTGTCGGACGCCCTGCCCTATGCGCCCGGCAGCACCGATGCGCATACGACTGCCGCCGATGCAATGACCGCCGGGAAGGGCGTCTGTCAGGACCATGCGCAAGTGCTCATTGCCTGCGCGCATCTCGCAGGTCTGCCCGCGCGCTATGTCTCGGGCTATCTCAACGCGACCGAGGACGGCAGCCCGCATGAAGCAAGCCACGCCTGGGCCGAGATCTTCATCGACGGTCTGGGCTGGGTGGGCTTTGACGCGGCGAATAAATGCTGTCCCAATGACCAGTATATCCGGCTGGGCTCCGGGCTCGACGCGCAGGACGCCGCCCCCATTCGCGGCCTTGTGCTTGGCGGCTCCGAGGAAGAACTCGACGTCTCGGTGCAGATTGCGTCACAGGAACAGCGCCAGCAACAGTAAGCAGCCTTGCCTGTCGCGATTTGCGCGACTAAGGGGGGTATGGGGCGGTTTGGAGCGCGTGAGATGACCTATTGTGTGGGGTTGCTGCTGAATGCAGGGCTTGTCTTGTTGTCGGACACGCGGACCAATGCCGGGCTCGACAATATCTCGACCTATCGCAAGATGTTCACCTTCGAGAAAGCCGGGGATCGCGCGATTGCGATGATGACGGCGGGCAATCTCTCTGTCACCCAGACCACGCTTGCACGGCTGACTGAGGCGATTGACGCGCCCGAAGCCACGCCCGAGACCTCGATCATGCTAGCGGAGAACATGCTCGAAGTGGCGAGCATCGTGGGCGATATGCTCTCCAAGGTCACCGCCGAGACCAAGGCCCGGATGGACCGCATGAACCAGATGGCGGGCGCGTCCATGCTGGTCGCGGGCCAGCGCAAGGGCGGGCGCATGCGGCTGTTCCTGATCTATCCCGAGGGCAATTTCATCGAGGCGACCGAGGACACGCCCTATCTGCAGATCGGCGAACACAAATACGGCAAGCCGATTCTTGACCGGGTGATCACGGCCGACACGCCGCTGGAGGAAGCGCGCAAGGCAGCGCTCTTGTCGATGGATTCGACCCTGCGCTCGAATCTCAGTGTTGGCATGCCGCTTGATATGGCGATCATCGAGACCGACGCGCTGTGCATCTCCCATCAGCGCCGGATCGAGGCCAATGACGAGGATTTCGCGGCCATGTCAGCGGCCTGGTCGCAAGCGCTGCGCGATGCTTTCGCCCAGATCGCCTGAGACCGCCACACGCATCCATCTACAACCTTTGTTGCGTATCCGAAGGCGCGAAACCGCGCTATATTGCAGCTTCGTCACTTGCAAAACGGAGGATATGCAATGACCTGGAAGACCCCTGAGATCAAGGAAATCGCCTGCGGGATGGAGATCAACATGTATGGCCCGGCCGATGACGACCGCCGGGATGACGACACTCTGTTCTGATCTGGTTACGGCACCGCATGGAAATCCGTATCCTGGGTGCCGGCGCAGGAGGGGGACTGCCGCAATGGAATTGTGGATGCCCCCTCTGCGCAGCCGCCCGCTTGGGCGAGATCCCGTCCATGACGCAATCCTCGATTGCGCTCTCAGGTGACGGGCGGGCCTGGGCGGTGGTCAATGCCTCGCCCGATATTCGCGTGCAACTGGCGGCCACGCCGAAACTGCACCCGATATCCTTGCGCAGCTCACCTGTTCAGGCGGTGATCCTGACCAATGCGGATCTCGACCACATCGCAGGGCTTTTGACCTTGCGTGAGAAAACCCCGTTCACGGTCTATGCAACGCAAGCGATCCTTGATGTCATCGCCAGCAATTCGGTTTTTGCGGCACTCGACCGAGAACTGGTGCGCTTCACCCCGATCGAGCTTGATATGCCCTTTTCTCCCATCTCTGGCGTCGAGATCACGCCCTACGCCGTTCCGGGCAAGGTCGCGCTGTTTCTTGAAACCGATGAGCTGGATCTGCAGGCCATGGGCGAGCAGACCATCGCGCTGCGCATCGCCCAGAGCGACCGCGTGGCCCATTATATTCCCGGCTGCGCGACCGTCCCCGATTGGCTGGCCGCGAAGCTCGCCGAGGCCGATCTGATCTTCTTCGACGGAACGGTGTTCCAGAATGACGACATGGCCCGCAGTGGCACCGGCGCCAAGACCGGCGCGCGCATGGGACATATCGCCATGAACGGCCCCGAGGGCAGTCTCGCGCGGCTGTCACATCTGCCCGCGCGCAAGGTCTATACGCATATCAACAACACCAACCCCGTGCTGATGCCCGACAGCCCCGAGCGCGCGGAAATCGCGCGCGCGGGATGGGAGATCGCGCAGGACGGACAGGAGTATCGCTTGTGACCATCCATCTCGACCCGCCCGAGTTGTTCGAGGCCCGCTTGCGCCAGATCGGCGCGGATCAGTATCACGACCGCCACCGCTTCCACGCGCGGCTGCATTCCGGCCAATGCACCGCTGACGAGGTGCGCGCCTGGGTGATCAATCGCTGGTATTATCAGTCGCGCATCCCGCTGAAAGACGCGGCTTTCATGTCGCGTTGCACCGACCCCGGCCTGCGCCGCATCTGGCGCAGCCGGATCGAGGACCATGATGGCGGCGTCGATGAGGGCGGCGGGCTGCGGCGCTGGCTGAAACTCGCCGCCGCCGTAGGGCTCGACCCCGATTATGTCGCCTCGGGCGCGGGCGTGATGCCAGCGACGCGCTTCGCCGTCGATGCTTATGTGCGTTTCGTGCGCGATGCGCCACTGATTGCCGCCATGGCCTCAAGCCTGACCGAGATGTTCGCGCCTGCGATCCACACGAACCGCATCGAGGGGCTTCTGAAGCATTACGATTTCGCCAATGCCGACTCGATCAGCTATTTCCGCCACCGGTTGAACGAGGCCCCGAAGGACGTCGATTTCACCCTGCGCTGGGTCATGGCCCATGCCCGCAGCCGCGCCGATCAGGACATAGCTGCGGATGCCCTGCGCTTCAAGACCGAAGTGCTCTGGGCGCAGCTCGATGCGCTCTGGCATGGCTATGTCGAAGGCCATATCCCGCCCGGTGCCTGGCAACCGCATGAGGGGCTGGCATGAGCGTGCCTGTCCTGCCGCGCGGCGTGCGGCTGCATGACGACCGCGTGCGCAACTGCAAGGTGCTTTTGGGGCCAGAGCGCGCGCTGATCCTCGATGAGACGGGCACGGCGATCCTCTCAGCGGTCGATGGCACGCGCAGCATTGATCAGATCGCCGCGGATCTGGCGCAGCGCTACAGCGCACCGCTGGAAGCCGTGCGCCCTGATGTCACCAATTTCCTCGGCGACCTCGCCAAGCGGAGGCTCGTCGATCTTGTCTGACATCCCCGCCCCCATCGCGCTCTTGGCCGAATTGACGCATCGCTGCCCGCTGTCGTGCCCCTATTGCTCGAATCCGCTGGAGATGGTGCGCGGCGCGCAGGAAATGCCGACCGAGGCTTGGGCCGATGTCTTCGCGCAGGCCGCAGCGCTTGGCGTGTTGCAACTGCATCTCTCGGGCGGTGAGCCTGCCGCGCGGCGCGACCTGCCGGAACTTGTGAAGGCCGCGCGGGAGGCGGGGCTTTATGTGAACCTGATCACCTCGGGCATCGGCCTCACGCCTGCGCGGCTCGATGCGCTGGAGGCCGCCGGGCT
>PXDM01000171.1 GCA_003565055.1 Paracoccaceae bacterium | reverse complement strand
GAGGACAGGCCGCAAGCGCCGGGCAGAAAGGGCAACCCGCTCTGCACGGCTTGGACCCGCTTACGCATCCCAACGTCACAGGCTGGCAACCGCGAAAATTGTGAATAGCTTTTCAGCGCTCCACGTTGAATAGGGGCTTGGTGTCCCTTGGAGTAAAGCTTGTCATGGATCTGACCCTTATCCGCACGTTCATGGAGGTCGCTCAGACCGGATCATTCCTTGCCGCCGCCGACAGGCTGTTCGTCACCCAGTCGGCGGTCAGTCTGCGCGTGCAACGGCTGGAGCAGCAGATCGGCAAGCAATTGTTCGAACGCTCCAAGGCGGGTGCCGTCCTGACCCCGGCGGGCAAACAGTTCGAACCCTACGCGCTGAGCATCCTGCGCGCCTGGAATGATGCGCGCCAGCAGGTCGCAATCCCCGAAGGATATACCGAGAGCTTTGCCATCGGCGGTCAGGCATCGCTCTGGCCGCGGCTCGGGTATCGCTGGCTCGATGCCCTGCGCGCTGAGATGCCGGAGCTGAGCCTGCGCGCTGAATTGGGCATGCCCGACCGGCTGACCCGTGCGCTCAATGACGGTCTGCTTCAAGCGGTCCTGACCTATGAGCCGACAATGCGCCCCGGCTTCGTCATGGAGCCTGTCATCGAGGATGAGCTGGTTCTGGTGGCCCCATGGGAGGACCCCACGATGGACCAAATTCATGGCCGCTATGCCTATGTCGACTGGGGCGAGAGCTTCATGCGGTTTCATCAGGACGAGATGGGCCATGTGACCACGAACGGGATGACCTTTGCCATCGGCGTTCTGGTGACCGGCTATCTGATCCGGCGCGGTCTGGCAGGGTATCTGCCGGGCCGGTTTGCCGCACGCTATCTGGAGGAAGGGCGCCTGCATCTGGTCGCCGACGCCCCGCATTTCACCTATCCGGTCTGGGTCGTCTGGCGCGAAGACATTGATCCGCATCTGTTATCTGTTGCCAAAAAGACACTTTCAGAAACTGCCGCAGTCATCACCGAAGAGATCACGGATGTGACCGAGAGTATCTGAACTGAAACACTGACCAGATTGAAATCCCAAACCCGGCCTTTGGCCGGGTTTTTTCTTTGTTTTTCAACACCTCGGAAACACAATCCCAAAGCAATCAAAAGTTGCGCTCAGAACGCCACTTTCCATAACACAATCTCATCTCATTATTAAATATTATGAATTTCCATTATTCTTTTGTGACTTCTATGCCCGCGGCAGGCCCAATGGCCCAAGTCGGTGAAGTGCGGATGCACGATGCATGATGCCCCTGCACCGGCTTCCATTCATGGGATAAAAGGAGAGTGCCATGAACAAGTATATGACCTCCGCTGCCGCGTCGGTTCTGGCTCTGGCAATCAGTGCAACCGCCGCTCAGGCGCAGGCACAGCTGGCCGGTGTGCAGGCCCTCGATGATCGTCTGACCGACATCGAACGTGATGTGCGCGAAGATCAGGCGCGTGCCGAAGACCGTGCCCGCTTTGGCAACGAGCAATTCGCACCCGGCTGGACCGGCAGCATGGCAATGGGCTTTTCCGCCAACCGTGGCAATTCGGACAGCCGCGAAATGAGCCTTGCCGGGCGTTTCAACTACAATGTCGGGCAATGGAACCACAGCCTCGGGCTGGGCCTTGAACTGGGCCGCGCCAATGGCGAGCGCACCAAGGGCGACGGGTTTGCCGTCTATGACGCCAACTACTACTTCGCCGATGATTTCTATGTCTTCGGCCTCGGTCGTGTCGAAGCCGACCGCATGCCCGACAACCGGACCACGGACGCCTTCCTCGGCTTCGGTCCCGGCTACCGGATCGTCAATACAGAAAACGTCGCATGGCGTGTGCAGGCTGGCCCTGGGATCCGCTACAACCGGGCCGATGGCGAAAACACCACCGAAGTCGGCGCCATTGCTTCGTCGCGCGCCTATTACCGGATCACCGATGGGGTGTTCATGACCAACAACACCGATGTGCTGCGCTCGAAAGTCGGCACGATTGCCGAAAATGATTTCGGCATCAGCGTTGGTGAACTCGACGGTCTGTCCACGCGCTTCAGCGTGCGGACGAACTACAACAGCGCCAACCCCGGCAAGCGCACCGATCATGTGCTCGGTATTTCGCTGGTCTACGGGTTCCGTTGATCTGACTTGACTGCAAGAAGAAGCTAACTGGGGTGCGCCTGTGCGCACCCTTTTTTATGCGACGCCTTCGACAAACCGGATCAGGCGCGGCAGGCAAACGGTCTGCAGGTCATAATTCGCGACAATACTCGCGCGCGCGGCGCGACGCAGCCCCGCAGCATGGGCTTCGGGCCGCGCCAAGGCGTCGATCAGCGCCTCTGACCAGCCCTCGACATCGAAGAAATCCACGAGCCGCCCGTTCACCCCGTCCGTGATCACTTCCTCCACCGGGCCCGTGCGCGATGCGATGACATTGGCCCCCATCGCCATGGCTTCGAGCAGCGACCAGGACAGCACGAAGGGGACCGTCAGATAGGCATGCGCGCGCCCGATCTGGATCAGGCGCTGGTAATCCGCATACGGCACGCGCCCCAGAAAATGCACCCGGCTCAGGTCGATCCGGCCCGCCAATTCGCGCAGAAACACCTCGCGCCAGCTGCCCTGCGGCGGCGCGGCCCCGTAGCTGACCCCATCGCCGCCGATGATCACCACCTGCGCATCCGGGCGCGCGGCGAGCACTTCGGGCAGGGCACGCAGGAAGATATGCGTGCCGCGATAGGGCTCCAGATTGCGCGCCACATAGGTCAGCACCTCCTCGCCCGCGCGCAGGCTGCGCCCGTTTGGCAAGGAAAATTGCGCCGCCGGATCAGGCGCGAGCGCGGTCGTGTCCACCCCGTCATGGGTGATCGTGATCTTGTCGCGCAGGCAGGCGGGAAACGTGTCGGCCTGCCATTCGGTGGGCGAGAGCGCGGCATCGGCCTGCACCATCGCGAGCGCCAGATGCGCCTGCCGGGCTGCCACCGCAAAGCCGCTGAAGGTGTCCTGCGGGCTGAATTCCGGGTCAAACCCCACATCAAGCCCGCGCGTCGCATAGTAGAATTCAGCGTAGATCAGCAGCCGCGCCTCGGGCCAGACCTCGCGCAGAAAGAGCGTCTCGCCCCAGCCGGAATGACCGAAGATCACGTCCGGCACAAAGCCCAGCTTGTCGCGCAACTGCACCGCCGCGCGGCCCACCCGATGCGCGCGGTCCGTCATCGCGGTGTAGGTGGTGCCCAACCGCGAGACGCGCGGGTCGGGCGCAGGATCGGGCATGGGGTAGCGATAGGTCTGGATCGCGCTCGTCTGGGCGTTCTTTTCCGCCGTGAGTGCGACAACCTCATGCCCGCGCGCGACCAGCGCGGGGGCGAGATGCTTGAACTGGCCGGGGAAATTTTGATGAACGAAGAGTATCTGCATCCCGGCTGCCCCCTGTCAGGCCGCGCCGATGGCCTTGACCTCGAAGGCGGCGGCCAGAAGCTGGCGCGTGTAGTCGCTGCGCGGCGCGTCAAAGACCTGATCAATCGCGCCCGCTTCCACCACATCGCCCTGACGCATCACGATCACCTTATGCGACAGCGCGCGGACCACCCGCAGATCGTGGCTGATGAACAGATAGGCCAGCCCATGCTTGCGCTGCAGCGCGCGCAGCAACTCGACAATCTGCACCTGCACGGTCATGTCGAGCGCCGAGGTCGGCTCGTCGAGCACGACCAGCCGGGGCTGCAGGATCATCGCGCGGGCGATGGCGATACGTTGGCGTTGCCCGCCGGAAAACTCATGCGGGTAGCGCTCCATCGTCGCGGGGTCGAGGCCAACTTCCGCCATGATCTCGGCCACCAACTCGCGCGCGCTTTTGCCCTTGGGCACGCCATGCACGCCGAGCCCCTCGGCGATGATCTGCTCGACCGTCATGCGCGGGCTGAGACTGCCGAACGGGTCCTGAAAGACGATCTGCAAATGGCGGCGCAACTCGCGCAGGTCGCGGGATTTGCGGCCCTGAATATCCGCGCCCTCGAACCAGATCGGCCCTTCGCTGGAAATCAGCCGTAGGATCGCGAGCGCGAGCGTCGTCTTGCCGGAACCGGATTCGCCCACTATCCCCAATGTCTCACCCGCGCGCAGCGTGAGCGTTGCGTCATTGACCGCTTTCACATGGCCCACTGTGCGACGCAGAAAGCCGCGCTGGATCGGAAACCAGATGCGCAGACTGTCGGTGCGCAGGATTTCCTGCGCACCCGCAGGCACAGGCGCAGGCTGGCCAGTCGATTCAGCCGCGAGCAGTTTTTGCGTATAGGGATGCGCGGGGGCGGCGAAAATCTCGGCCGTGGGGCCTTGCTCGACGATCTCGCCATCTTTCATCACGCAGACCCGATCCGCGAACCGCCGCACGACATTCAGATCATGGGTGATGAACAGAAGGCTCATCCCCTCGGCGCGTTTCAGATCAACCAGAAGTTCGAGGATCTGCGCCTGAATGGTCACATCGAGCGCGGTGGTCGGTTCATCCGCGACCAGCAGTTCCGGCCCGTTGGCCAGCGCCATAGCGATCATCACCCGCTGACGCTGCCCGCCTGAAAGCTGGTGCGGATAGGCGCTCATGCGGCTTTCCGCGTCGCGGATGCCCACTTTCTCCAGCAGTTCCAGAACCCGCGCCCGCGCCTTTGCCCCGCTGATCCCCTGATGCAGCGAAAGGCTCTCGGTGATCTGTTGCTCGATCGTGTGCAGCGGGTTGAGCGAGGTCATCGGCTCCTGAAAGATGAAGCTCACATCATTGCCGCGCACCTGCCGCAGAATCCGATCCGAGGCCCCGACCAGTTCCGCGCCCTTGAACGTGACCGAGCCTTCGACCTTCGCGGAATCCGGCAAAAGCCCCACGGTCGAGAGCGCGCTGACCGACTTGCCGGAACCGGATTCGCCCACCAGCGCAACCGTCTCGCCCTTGTCGACATGGAAGCTCACCCCGCGCACAGCCCAGACTTCGCGTCCTTCCTGCAGGAACGTGACGGACAGATCGCGGATGTCGAGAATACGGCTCATGCGAAGGTCTTTCTGGGGTCAAATGCGTCGCGCACGCCCTCGAAGATGAACACCAGAAGCGACAACATGATCGCGAAGGTGAAGAAGGCCGAGAAGCCCAGCCATGGCGCTTGCAGATTGTTGCGCGCCTGCAGCGTCATCTCGCCAAGCGAGGGCGCGGAAGACGGCAGGCCAAAGCCCAGAAAATCGAGCGCGGCAAGGCTGCCAATGACGCCTGTGATGATGAAGGGCAGGAAGGTCAGTGTCGCGACCATCGCATTGGGCAGGACATGGCGGAACATGATCTTGGCATTGGAGACGCCCAGCGCGCGCGCCGCGCGGACATATTCGAAATTGCGCGCGCGCAGGAATTCGGCGCGCACCACGCCCACCAGCCCGGTCCAGCCGAAGAGCGTCATCAGGAAGACCAGAAGCCAGAAATTCATCACGAACATCGAGGATAGAATGATGATGACATAAAGCGACGGGACCGAGTTCCATAGCTCAATCACCCGCTGAAAGATCAGATCCAACAGCCCACCGAAAAAACCCTGCACAGCGCCAGCTGCGATCCCGATGGCCGAAGTGAGCACTGTCACGATCAGCGCGAAGGTGATCGAGAGCCGGAAGCCATAGATCACCCGCGCCAGCACATCGCGCGCCGTGTCATCCGTGCCAAGCCAATGCCGGTCATCGGGTGGCGAGGGGGCCGCGCGGCCAATATCGTTGATCGTGTTGTAGCTGAAGGGGATGAGCGGCCAGACCATCCAGCCCGCCACGATCTCTTCGCCATCCACGATGCCCCCTTCGGCCTGTGCCATGGCCTCGGTCGGGTCATCGAGGCACAGCTCTGCCCCCCCGGTGCGGATCAGGCATTGCACTTCGGGATCGCGGTAAACCGCCTCGGTTCGGAAATCACCGCCAAAGGCCGTTTCAGGGTAGAAATTGCGGATGGGGAAATGCAACTCGCCGCGATAGCTGAGCACGATGGGGCGGTCATTGGCGATGTATTCGG
>PXDM01000290.1 GCA_003565055.1 Paracoccaceae bacterium | reverse complement strand
GCTGATCGGCAATCCGCTGATCGTGCTCGCGATCATGGGCTTCATGGGCTACCGCAAACGCACAGGCTTTCTCGCGGGGCTGACCGTCGCGCAGATCTCGGAGTTTTCGCTGATCTTCATGTCCATGGGGATCACCATCGGTCATGTCGGCCAGCAGGCGATGGGGCTGGTCACGCTGGTCGGGCTCGTGACCATCGCGCTCTCGGTCTACATGATCACGTGGTCGCATAAACTATTGGAGATTTTCGAGCCTTATCTGGGGATCTTCGAGCGCCGCCATGCGCATCGCGAAACCGATGACACCCAGAGCGCGGAGCTGCGGGGGCATGATTTCATCGTCTTCGGGCTGGGGCGCTATGGTTGCCGGATCGGCGCGCGGCTCAACGCGCAGGGCTACCGTGTGCTCGGGATTGATTTCGACCCCGAAGCGCTCGCGAATTGGCGGCGCATGGGGCTGGATGCGAGCTATGGCGATGCGACCGACCCGGAATTCGTGGCGCATCTCGATCTGCGGGATGTGCGTGCCGTGATCTCGGCTGTGCCGCGCGACCGCGCTGCGCTGACCGAGGCGGACCCGCAGCTTGCGATGTTGCACGGACTGAAATCGGCGAATTATCGCGGACGTGTGTTTCTGTCGGTCCAGAAAGTTGCCGAAGCGGATGATTTGCTGCGGCAGGGCGCGAGCGTCGTGCTCAAACCCTTTGACGATGCGGCAGATTATGCGGTCCGTCAGTTGACCGCGCAGGACGAGGAGCGCGCGGCGCAATAGGTCTAGACGTCGCGTATCCCAGCCGCGCCGCTGAGTTCCTCGCGCAATTTACGCTCGCCGGCCGCACGCGCAGCACTGAAGCGCGCAAGCAGCAGATAGGCCACAGGTGTCAGGTAGAGTGTCGCCAGCGTCGCCAGCCCCAGCCCGCCGACCACGACCCAACCCAGCGCCTCGCGCGCCTCGGCACCGGGGCCAGTTGACAGGATCAGCGGCACACCGCCCAGCACTGTCGAGGTCATGGTCATCATCACCGGGCGCAACCGGATGCGCGTGGCCTCGCGGATCGCCTCGGCAATCTCGGCGCCCTCATCGCGTAGCTGATTGGCGAATTCCACGATTAGAATCCCGTTCTTGGCCATGATCCCCACGAGTAGCACCAGCCCGATCTGCGAATAGACGTTCAGACTGACCCCGGTGAACAGAAGGGCGAAGGCCGCGCAGGCCAAGCCCAGCGGCACGGTCACCATGACCACGATGGAGGAGACGAAACTCTCGAATTGCGCTGCGAGCACCAGAAAGACGATCAGGATCGCAAAGCCGAAGACCAGCGCGATCCCGGCAGAGGTCTCGTCCAGTGGGGCGGCCTCGGCCAAGGGCAGCACGCGCTGATCCGCAGGCAGGATCTCGGCGGCCAGTCGCTCAGTTTCCGCCATCGCCGCCCCGAGCGAGAAGCCGGGCGCAAGACTTGCCGTGACCTGCACCGCGCGGCTCTGATCTTCGCGGGTCAGTTGCGGGGCAGTGGCGCGTTCCTCAAGGCTGATGAAGCTCGAAATCGGGATGATCTGGCCGCGTGCATTGCGCACGAAACTCTGCTCCAGATCATTCGGGTCGCGCACCGGGGTGCGGGTAGAGAGCATCTGGATGTCGATGCTGCGATCCTCGATAAAGACACTGCCGACACTGCGCCCGTCGAGCACGGCCTGCAGCGCCTCGGCCAGCCCGTCGAGATCGACCCCGAGATCCGAGGCGCGGTCGCGGTCCACACTGATCGAGAGCTGCGGCTGCGTGGTCTCGAAATCAAGCCGGACCTGTCCGAAACGGCCCTGTTCATTCATTGCCGCAACCAATTCATCAGCGCTGTCGGCGAGTGCGTCGTAATTGTTGCCCAGCACCGCGAAACTCAGGCCCCGTCCTGCGCCCCGGATGCGCAGCGAATTGGGCTGGATGGCAAAGGCGCGCACGCCGATCACATTGCGCAGCACGCCATTGATCTGGCCCACGATCTCTTGCTGGCTGCGGTCGCGCTCATCCCAATCGGCGAGTGTCATCACCATGAAGGCGCGATTTTCCTGCCCGCCCATGCCGATGATCGAAAAGACATTCGTAACGTCGCCCGCCTCTTGCAGCGGGGCGATGATGGCTTCGATTTCACGCACCTTGCGATCCGTGAACTCGATGGAAACGCCTTGCGGCGCGGTCACTGACAAAAGTGCCACGCCGCGATCTTCGGGCGGGGTCAATTCCTGTGGGATCGACTGTGCAGCAAACCAGCCCGAGGCGGCAAAAAGCAACGCGGCGATGATCACCACGGCGGGTTGCGCCAATGCGCGCGCGAGGCTGCGCTCATAGCCGCGTGCGATGCGCGTGCCGAGCCGCGCCAGCAGTCCCGGAGCAGGGGCCTTAGCGGGCTCTGTCGCGCGCAACATCTTGCTCGCGAGCACCGGGCAGAGCGAGAGCGCCACGACCGACGACAAGAGCACGGCCATCGCCAGCGTGAAGCCGAATTCGCGAAACAGCCCGCCCGCCTGTCCGGGCAGGAACGAGAGCGGGATGAACACGGCCGCGAGTGTCGCCGTTGTGGTGACGACCGCAAAGAAAACCTGCCGCGTGCCAAGCACGGCCGCAGCACGCACGCCCATCCCCTGAGCGCGACGGCGCACGATGTTTTCCAGCACCACGATGGCGTCATCAACAACCATGCCCGTCGCCAGCACCAGCGCCAGGAGGGTCAGAATATTGACCGAGAACCCCACGAGATAAATCGCGGCCACAGTCCCCACCAGCGCGATGGGCATGGTCACCGCAGGCACCAGCGTAGCGCGGGCATCACGCAAAAAAAGATAGATCGTCGCCACCACGATCAGCAGCGCCAGCGTGAGCGTCTTGAGCACTTCCGTGATCGCACCGCCCACAAAGATCGCCTCATCCGAGGTCACGAAGATGCGCACATCCTCGGGCAGGATCTCCTGCAACTCATCCACGATCTGGCGGACATTGCGCGAGATCTCCAGCGTGTTGCTCTGAGCCTGTCGCAGAATGCCCAGCCCGATGCCGGTCTGGCCATTGGCGCGCAGTTGGGTCTCGCCCGGCGCAGGGCCGAGCGACACCGTGGCCACATCGCCCAGTCGCATCTCGTCGCGCAGCACCAGCGCCTCGAAATCCTGCGCGGTCGTCACATTGGCCGTTGTGCGCACCTGCAGGGACTGGCGGTCATTGGACAAGGTGCCCGCGGGCACGTCAAAGGACACGGTACGCAATGCAGCGCGTACATCGCTGAGATCCAGCCCACGCGCGGCCAGTTCCAGCATGTCGATATCGACCCGGAAAATCTCGGCGCGATCCCCGAAAATCTGCAGATCAGCCACGCCGGGGGCAGAGATCAGCCGGTCCTCGACCACATCCTGCACCAGCCGCGTCAGCTCCTGCACCGAGCGCGAGGGCGAGGTCACCGAGATTCGCATCACAGCATCTGCGTCCGAATCCGCCTTGATGATACGTGGCTCTTCGGCGTCATCAGGCAGCGCATTGCGGATGCGGGCGATTGCGTCGCGCATATCCGTCGCGGCCACGTCGATATCCGTGCTGTCACTGAATTCCGCGACGACCCGCGAGCGCCCGAAGCGTGATTCGGACGACAGGTTCTGCACGCCCGCGACCCGGCCCATCGCCCCTTCGATGCGGCTGGTCACTTCGCGGTCGATGCTCTCGGGGCCCGCGCCGGGAAAATTGGTGGTGACGGTGATCACAGGCCGGTCGATATCGGGCAACTCGCGGATCTCGACGGCGAAGAGCGCTGCGAGCCCTGCGATCACGATCAACGCACTGAAGACGAACGCGAGGATCGGGCGGCGGACAAACAGGGCGATGCCTGATTTCGCAATCAGCGTGGTTTCCTGATCTGTGGATGAGGTGTCTTGGGTGCGGCTCATATCTCAGATCTCGGATTGCGGGGCACCTGTTTGTGCCGTTTCGCTGCTATCAAGCTCTGTGCCGCTGCTGTCGAGCCGACGGCGCGGAGCAACACTCGCGCCGGGCCGCAGGTTCTGAACGCCCTCGATCACGACGAAGGTCCCGGCCTCGAGATCAGCGCGCACCAGCACGGCGTCATCGCGGCGCTGCATGATCTCGATCCGGACGCGCTGCACTGTATCATCAGATTCCATGGCCCAGACATATGCCCCGTCACGGTCCCACTGGATCGCAATCGGGTCGACAACGGGCATGTCTTCGCCCGGCAAGTCGAGTTGCACGCGAAAGGCCATGCCGGGGCGCAAGCGGTCGTCATCATTGGCGATCTCGCCCTGAATGCGCAGGGCGCGGCTGTCCTGATCCACGCGCGCGTCAATCGCCCGCACGCGGCCTTCGATCACTTCGCCGGGCCGCGACAGCGGGCTTGCGCGCAAACGGTCGCCTGCGCTGATCAGCCCGACATGACGCTCCGGAATATCGAAATCGACGAGCAGGATGCTGCGATCATCAAGGCGGGCAAATGCGCTGTTGGCGGTAATCAGATTACCCTCTTCGAGCGTGATCAGCCCCATCCACCCCGAAATCGGTGCTGTGATCTGACGCCGACCCAATTCGTAATCGGCGACGCGCAGATCAAGCTGTGCGCGGCTCAGGGCAAGCTCGGCCTCGTCAATCTGCACTTGCGAGGCTGATCCGCTCCCGCGCAGTTGCGCCACGCGGTCGACCCGGCTTTGCGCATCGCGCAGGGCGAGCTCGGCGCGGGCCTGTTCCAGCTCTTGCTGATCCGCGTTCAGCCGGGCGATGATGCTGCCCGCTTCGACCCAATCGCCAGAGGAGACGGGAATTTCGACAAGCGTGCCTGTCACTTCGGGGCTCAGTGACACGCTGCGCGCAGGTCGCGATGTGCCGATGGCCGAAAGGCGACTGTCGGCTTCCTGTGTCCCGACCTCCTTGACGACGACCGCGATCCCGCCGCCACCGCCCCCGAAGCCGCCCGGCGGACCACCGCCACCGCTTTCCGCTTCCGCGACGGGCAGGCCAAGACTGCGCATCGGGCCGAGAAGGCCAATCCGTTCCAGGGTCGTGTGTGATCCGGGCAGGAACACGGCCCAGCCAATCAGCGCGCCCAGCACGATCACGAATGTCAAAGCCGCTGTTCTGATCCACGCCACGCATTACTCTCCTGCCAGACTGTTTGCCATAGCTTAGCGCTGATCCGGTCAATGCAAAGCGAATATCACGCGAAAGCCATCTGTCTGCGGTCTGATGGGCCGCAAATGCCCATCGTCACTGCAGGTGCTGAATTGCGTCCGGCTCGTGATCTTGGCCAAGCGCCAGACGCACCGGTTTGAAACTACGGCGGTGATGCGGGGTGACGCCCTGGCGTACGAGCGCCGCTTTATGCGCTGCGGTCACATAGCCTGCATTATGCTCCCAGCCATAGCCGGGATAGTCCTGCGCCAGTTTGCGCATCAGCGCGTCGCGACAGGTTTTCGCGACGATGGAGGCTGCGGCAATCGACAGGACCCGCGCATCGCCCCGAATAACGGCCGTTGCATGAGGGGCGAGCGGCTGCGGCACATATTTGCCGTCGATCAGCACATGATCCGGCATATGGGCGAGCCCCTGCACCGCCCTTATCATGGCGAGATGGCTCGCCTGCAGGATGTTCATCGCGTCGATCTCGGCCACGCTCGCATGCGCGATCGAGACCTGCGCCACTGCGTGGATTTGCGCAGCGAGCGCGTCGCGCCGCGCTTGCGTAAGCGCCTTGCTGTCGGCCAGACCTTCGGGAATGGCCGCGGGGTCGAGGATCACCGCCGCTGCCGTGACCGGCCCGGCCATTGGCCCGCGCCCGACCTCATCCACGCCCGCGATGCGCAAGATCCCCTGCGCCCGCAAGGCGGCCTCGAAGCTGAAATCGGAGCCGCTGCCTGCGCCGCTCATGGCGCAAGCCCGCCCATCTCGCAGATCAGCGCCCAGTGCTCTGCGCTGACGGGCTGGACCGAGAGGCGCGGGGTCTTGACCAAGGCCATATCGGCAAGCTGCGGCTCGGCCTTGCAGGCGGCGAGCGTCACCGGGCGGGGCAGGGGGTGGAGC
>PXDM01000236.1 GCA_003565055.1 Paracoccaceae bacterium | reverse complement strand
GCTCTTCCGCGCCGAAAATATGCAGCCGCGAAAAGCCCGGTTTGCGGCCTGCACCGAGATAGGCGACCTGTGCGCCCTTGATCAGACCGCGCGCCTCAAGGTCGATGCGCTTCTTGCGGTGTTTCAACGGCAGCTCCAACCCGTCGCAGATCAGCGGCTCGCCCGGCAAGAGCGCTGTTTCCGGGGCCTCATGGGCGCGACGGAAGGCCGTGATCAGGCGCAGCCGCGTCGCATTGCGCCAGACGAGGACGGGAGAGCGCGCCATCAGGTCCGAATCAACGCGCTCTGCCAGATGGACGCGATCATCGCGGCGCGCGGCCTCCTCGATGCGGCGCTCGAAATCCTCAAAGCCCAGATCCGGATCTGCGAGCGCATGGGCCAGGTCGAGGATCGGATTGTCCTGCGCCTGGCGGTGGATGCGGTTGAGCACGAGTTTCGCGGGGGCAGGCAGCGCGTCGAAGACCATGCCGCCGGGCTGGTTGACAGGTGCGAGCTGTGCAGGGTCGCCGAAAAGGATCAGGGTCGAGAACAGCTCCTGCAGGTCTTCGAGCTGGCGCGAATCGAGCATCGAGCTTTCGTCGATGAAGCCGATATCGAGCGGATCCTCGCGCCGTTTCCAGCCAGTGATGAAGTCTGACCCGCGCAAGCCCGCTGCGGCCATGGCACCGGGGATGGATTTCACTTGCGCATAGAACGCATGGGCGCGGTCGAGGGCCGTATCGGAGAGCCCTTCGATGCTCGGGCGCGCGATGGTGCCGGTCAGCCATTCGGCGATGCGTTCATATTCGGGGTCGTAAACGGGCGTGTAGAGAATGCGGTGGATCGTCGTCGCGGCGACCCCGCGTGCGCGCAGCACTGAGGCCGCTTTGTTGGTGGGCGCAAGCACCGCGAGCGTGCGCTTTTCGCGTTTGCGGCGGCCTTCATAATCGCCCGAGATCAACTCGACACCGGCCTGCAAGAGCGCGCGGGTCAGTTCGGCGAGCAGCATGGTTTTGCCGGATCCGGCCTTGCCCATCACGGCAAAAGTCGCGCGGCGGTCTTCCGGGGCGGATTGGCAGCTGGACTCCACCAGATCGACGCCAGCTTGCGCCAGCGTCTGCGCAATACAGTCCCAGGCTTCGGCCTGATCGTCTGAGAATGTGACGAGGGTTCGGGTCATTCGCGCAGTCTATCCCAAGCCCGGCGCAATGGGCAGGGGGCTGATGTGGAAAAGCTGCCAAATCACTCGCTGGACTGATGGCCCTGTCTGTTATGTGCAGAGCAGGGCGTGTCCTGCGCAGTCTCGAGCTGGGCGACCTGCAAGGTCACGTCGAGTTGTTCGCTCAGCGCCGGCAAATCGTGTTTTCGCGCGTAGGCGCGAAGATCCACAAGGGCTTCTATCAGCCAATCATGTGTCACGCCGCAAAGCTCCACCATCGCAATCCTCATCAATGTGACGATTATAGCGTAGCGGGGCTTTCCAGACATTTACCAAAAACGCTAAAATGCCGCGCAAGCGATGGCTTGGGCGGCATTCTGCGTCTGAGCGCGCGAGAAATCAGCGCTTGGGTCCGGCCTCCAGCGCATCGGCGAAGGTCCGCAGCCCAGTGCGTGGGGCCTGCACAAGCACGGCCATATTGCCCGGCTTGTGTTCGTTGCGATACATTTTCACATGCGCGGCCGGGATTTCATCCCAGGGGAAGACCTCGGACATGCAGGGGTCGAGGCGGCGTTCGATCATCAGTTGGTTGGCCGCCGAAGCCTGCTTGAGATGCGCGAAATGGCTGCCCTGCAGGCGTTTCTGGTGCATCCACATGTAGCGCACATCGAAGGTGCAGTTGAAGCCGGAGGTGCCTGCGCAGATCACGACCATGCCGCCTTTCTTGACCACCAGCGTCGAGACCGGGAAGGTCGCTTCGCCCGGATGCTCGAAGACCATGTCGACATTCACGCCCTTGCCGGTGATGTCCCAGATCGCCTTGCCGAATTTCCGCGCCTCTTTCAGCCATTCGTTATATTCGGGCGTGTTGACCGTGGGCAGCTGGCCCCAGCAGTTGAAATCCTTGCGGTTGATCACGCCCTTCGCACCCTGATCGAGCACGAACTGGCGCTTGGACTCGTCCGAGATCACGCCGATCGCGTTCGCGCCAGCCGTATTGGCCAACTGGATCGCATAGGAGCCAAGCCCGCCCGAAGCACCCCAGACCAGCACGTTCTGGCCGGGCTTCAGATCATGCGGCTCATGGCCGAAGAGCATCCGGTAGGCCGTGGCCAGCGTGAGCGTGTAGCAGGCCGATTCTTCCCAGGTCAGGTGCTTGGGGCGCGGCATGAGTTGCTGGGCCTGAACATTGGTGAACTGCGCGAAAGAGCCATCGGGGGTCTCATAGCCCCAGATGCGCTGGCTGGGCGAATACATGGGGTCGCCGCCATTGCAATGCTCGTCATCGCCATCGTCCTGGTTGCAATGGATCACGACTTCATCGCCGACTTTCCAGCGCTTGACCTTGTCGCCCACGGCCCAGACGATGCCGGACGCATCGGAGCCCGCGATATGGAAGGGCGCTTTGTGCACGTCGAAAGGCGAGATCGGCTGGCCCAGACCGGCCCAGATGCCGTTATAGTTGACGCCCGCAGCCATCACCAGAACCAGCACTTCGTGGCTGTCGAGGGTCGGAACATCGACGACTTCGATCTGCATCGCCTTATCCGGCTCACCATGACGCTCGCGGCGGATGGCCCATGCATACATCTGCTTGGGCACATAACCCAGCGGGGGCATTTCCCCGATTTCATAGAGGTCTTTTTCCGGCGCATCGTATGCTGCGATGCCGTCTTGTGTATCGAGAGCCATTTTCGCCTCCAACTGTTTCGCGTTCTGGGTCATGCCCGGTTGAATGTGCTGCGCTGCAGAATCCTATGCGGCGCTTGCAGCATGGATAAATTTGGGCGCGCAACAATGCAACCCTAAATATTCACTTTTTGTAATTTTATGTCTCAGGCCTATTTCGGACCGTCAGGATTGTGCAACCGGGTCTCACCGTTTTGCGCAATGCCTTCGGAGGCATCACAGCGTTGCAGGACCGATGCGGCATAGAAGCTGAAGATATCTTCTTCGCCGGGGGTGATCTCGATCAGATCCCCAGTTTCGCGGATCAGCCCGCGCACGCTCAAGCCGGAGAGCCCCTCGGTCATGACATCCTGCCCATCCAGGCCGTCGAGATGCATCCAGGCGCGACGCGCGATCAGTTCCGTGCGCAGCTCTGCGCAGGCTGTGGCGAGGTCTTCCCTGCGCGCTTTGCCCTCGCACCGCACGAGGGCTGCGGCGACAAATGAGACCGGCAAGACAGGGACCGCCGCCCGGATCCGCTCGATCAGCGTCTCGGCGAGCGTCTCGGTGCTCGCGTCAGGTTGCTGTTCGAGGAACTGCCGCAGCGAGACGGGCGCACCGTAGCAGACCGCCGCATAGCCGAAGGGCTGGAACGTGCCGCGCGCTTTCTTCCAGAGGATGCGCAGCACATTGCCGATCACGACGCGGACGCGCACCGGGAATCGCCGGATCCCCTTCATGCCCGCTTTGATCAGCACGCGGTCTTCGAGGATGCGGTCATAATTCAGCGCGACCGGCACGAAGACGACATCCGCGCTTTCATGCGGGTTGAAGCCGCGCACGATGTAATGCAGCAGCCCGCGCTTGGCCGGGCCGACCATCCCGTTGAGGCTGAGCCCGCCCTCGGGGAAGATCGCCTGCGTGGTGCCTTGCTGGACCGACATTTGCACATAGCGCGCAAGAATCGCACGGTAGAGTGCGTTGGAATAGCGCCGCCGGATGAAATAGGCGCCCATCGCGCGGATCAGCGCCTTGAGCGGCCAGACCCGCGCCCATTCGCCGACCGCGTAGCTCAGCGCGGAATGGCTCGACGCAAGCCATGTGATCAGCACGTAATCCATGTTGGAGCGGTGATTCATCACGAAGACCACCGCCGCGCGGTCGTCGATGGCTTTGAGCGCCGTGTCATCGCCGCCGCCGATCCGCACCTTGTAGAGCCCTTGGCTGATTCTCTGCGCGAGCTTGATCGCGAAGCCGAAATAGGTGGCCGTGGAGAACCCCGGCACGATTTCGCGCGCGTAGGAGCGGGCTTTCTCGAAAGCGACCGTGGGCGGCACGCCTTCGCTGGCGGCATATGCGCGCACGGCTTCCATCACCTGCGGGTCGTAGATCAGCCGCGTGACCTGATCTTGCCTGCGCATGATCTTGAAGGGCTCGATCGGGCGTTGCAGCTTGGTGTTCAGCCGCGCAACGGCACGTTCCATGCGACGCCGGAAAAACCAGCGCACTGACGGAAACAGGAAATGCGAGGCAAAGGTCACCGTGGCAAAGCCAAGGATCAGCAGGAGGGACCAAAGCGGAAGCTGAACAGTCTGGAACATGCCGCGTATCTTGCAGGAAAAAACGGCAGGGTAAATGGTGTTAACCAACCGCCCGCGCGCACGAAAAACCCCGGACAGGTGCTGTCCGGGGTGGTTTTCAATCGAGGGCTGTACTCTCAGCCGACGAGTTCAAGACCTGCGAAGAAATAGGCGATTTCCTGTGCAGCAGTTTCCGGCGCGTCGGAGCCATGGACCGAGTTTTCGCCCACGGATTGCGCGAATTCCGCGCGGATCGTGCCGGGGGCCGCATCGGCGGGATTGGTTGCGCCCATGACTTCGCGGTTCTTGGCAATCGCGCCGTCGCCTTCGAGCACCTGCACCACAACAGGAGCAGAGGCCATGAATTCGCACAGTTCGTCATAGAAGGGGCGCTCGGCATGGACTTCGTAGAACTTGCCCGCCTGCGCCTTGGTCAGATGGATGCGCTTCTGTGCGACGATGCGCAGGCCAGCTTCCTCGAATTTGGCATTGATCTTGCCGGTCAGGTTGCGGCTGGTCGCATCGGGTTTGATGATAGAGAGCGTGCGCTCGGTGGCCATGTCATATTCTCCAGAAATCTTGTGGGGCAGGGGTTGCCCAAGCGCGATGCCCTTAGCATGGGCATGTGACAGAGGAAAGGCGGAACTGTGGCAAGCGTTAAGGCGTGATCTGCCCCCAGAGGTCATATTCGCCCGCTTCATCGACCGTGACCGTGACGATATCGCCGACGCTCAGCCCCTCGGTGCCCTCATCAATGAAGAGATTGCCGTCAATCTCAGGCGCATCGGCCTTGGTGCGGCAGGTGGCGATGCCCTCTGCGTCGATCTCGTCCACGATGACTTGCAGGCTCTGGCCGAGTTTCGCGGCGAGCTTGGCCTCGGAAATCGCCTGCGCGCGTTCCATGAAGCGGGCGAAACGCTCGGCTTTCACCTCACCCGGCACATGGTCGGGCAAGGCGTTTGAGCGCGCGCCTGCGACGTTTTCATACTGAAAACAGCCCACGCGGTCGAGCTGCGCCGCGTCCAGCCAGTCCAAGAGATGCTGGAATTCGGCTTCGGTTTCGCCGGGATAGCCGACGATGAAGGTCGAGCGCAGGGTGATCTCGGGGCAGATGGCGCGCCATTCCGCGATGCGCTCCAGCGTCTTTTCCCCCGCCGCAGGTCGCGCCATGCGCTTGAGCGTCTCGGGGTGCGAGTGCTGGAACGGGATGTCGAGATAGGGCAGCACCAGCCCGTCGGCCATCAGCGGGATCAACTCGCGGACATGGGGGTAGGGGTAGATGTAATGCAGCCGCACCCAGGTCCCGAGGCTGCCGAGATCACGCGCGAGATCAGTGATATGGGCACGGTGGCCGCGATCTCTCGCATGTTTGATGTCGACCCCGTAGGCAGAAGTGTCCTGGCTGATGACCAGCAGCTCCTTCACCCCGGCCTCGACCAGACGCTCGGCCTCGCGCAGCACAGCATGGGCGGGGCGCGAGACCAGCCGCCCGCGCATGTCGGGGATGACGCAGAAGCGGCATTTGTGATTGCAGCCCTCGGAAATCTTGAGATAGCTGTAATGGCGCGGCGTCAGGCTCACGGATTGCGCGGGCATGAGATCGACGAAAGGATCGGGCGCGGGGGGCACGGCAGCATGGACCGCATCGAGCACCTGCTCGTATTGGTGCGGGCCGGTGACGGCCAG